>NZ_SZVK01000150.1:0-266 GCF_005280595.1 Escherichia sp. MR
AATGTCGATAACGCCGACAGCTATGCGGTGCTGGGGCTGGGCGATGTGGCGATGGCGCGCAAAGATTATCCCGCCGCCGAACGTTATTATCAGCAGACGCTGCGCATGGACAGCGGCAACACCAACGCCGTGCGCGGGCTGGCGAATCTTTATCGCCAGCAGTCGCCGGAAAAAGCCGAAGCATTTATCGCCTCGCTCTCTGCCAGCCAGCGGCGCAGCGTTGATGACATCGAACGCAGCCTGCAAAACACGCGTTTATCACAGCA
>NZ_SZVK01000151.1:0-263 GCF_005280595.1 Escherichia sp. MR
TATGTTGCCAGCTTTCACCGCGTACATTCGAATAATGAAAACTTCCGGGGGCAGAGAAAAAACGCTCCGGTTGCTGGCGAATAAATGCCGTCGCCAGAAAATGTTTTATTTGTTCGATACCGGCAGCCGTAATGATATTTTTTACGGTGATGTAATTATTTACCGCGTCTTCCAGTAAATAATGGCTATTGTTAATGATCAATAACGGCTCAATCTCTTCGCGAATGGCAACAAGTTCGCTTAAGCTACGGGCAATAATTACC
>NZ_SZVK01000152.1:0-259 GCF_005280595.1 Escherichia sp. MR
CATTTGAAAACCGCTGAAATAACAACCCTATCAGGGTTAATCATATTAAGGTGAGTAAATATGGAAAACAACAAATCTGCACATTACGTTCCTTTTTTATCTGTAATACTTTTTGTTTTATGCTGTGCGTGGGCATTATTTTTATAATAATATTTACAGATGAAGTAAACCCGCCAATCAGGTTAACTGTGGCTGCGTTGAGGATGCATAATACATCAGAGGTTGCGGGGATTTCTCCCATAAGCGCTAACTTAAGGGT
>NZ_SZVK01000153.1:0-254 GCF_005280595.1 Escherichia sp. MR
GTTCAGGTGTAAACGGTTGATAACTCTCGATTGTGCGACGTGCTTCGAGGTTATGACCGTGAAAAGGGTTACTGTCTGGTATTCCGTCATAACGGCGTTTAGCAAATTCATAGAGCGATCCTAAGCATGTAAGCCAGTTTTGACGAGATTGATCGGCTGCTCCTCGTTGCTTCTGGTCATCTAAGAATACTGTTACAAGCCGTCTGCCTATTTTCTCAATATGAATATCATCTTTCTGAATGCTTTGTAAAAAT
>NZ_SZVK01000154.1:0-249 GCF_005280595.1 Escherichia sp. MR
GTATTAGGTTATTACACTTTGTCAGGCAGCTGCTTTGAGAAAGAAACCTTACCTTCAAAGAGTCAGCAAAAGAAAGTGCCTTATCGGAATGTCCCAAGTATCACTTTAGGCAGACTGGCTTTGGACAAATCTCTTCAAGGTCAGGGGCTTGGCTCAATGCTTGTAACTCACGCAATGCGTGTTGTGTACAATGCATCTCTTGCGGTAGGCATTCATGGGCTTTTCGTTGAGGCGTTGAACGATAAAGCC
>NZ_SZVK01000155.1:0-249 GCF_005280595.1 Escherichia sp. MR
CCGTTTTACTGTCCCCATTGTGATTGTAACCGATAATGAACCGGTAAAGTCGACCACCACTCTTGCCGTTTTTCCCTTTCGTACTGAAGGTTCGATCAATGTTATAAAACTCCATTACGAACTGGTCCAGGGCCTTTCAAAATATGCTTTTTGTGGTTTAGATATTTTACCCGCTTCGGTAACGAATGAAGCCTGTGATTTCTCCACCATCCATCAGTTTATCAATAAAACAGGTCCAGAATATTATAT
>NZ_SZVK01000156.1:0-249 GCF_005280595.1 Escherichia sp. MR
TCTGGCAGGCGATCTCACATCTGCGCTGGAACTGGTCGCCATGGTGCAATCGGTGCCGGAAGCTGATCGTGCGGTGGTAAATTTTGGTAAGCGTGATTGCGCCTTCGACGCCGGACTGCCGCAACCAGTCGCCCACTACCGCAACGGCAAATCACTGGCATTTGATCCACAGGCGATTCGCAGTACAGGCATTATGGATCAGCACTGCATGTTGCAACTGTCAGCTAATAGCGACGTGCAAGTGGGGGA
>NZ_SZVK01000157.1:0-239 GCF_005280595.1 Escherichia sp. MR
TATGTTCTGCAACTTGGCGGCGATCTTGCGCAATGGAGCAGTAACGCACTCGATCGCTGGCATCTCGGCCTGATGGCTGGCTATGCCAACAGCAAGAGCCACACACATTCCAGCCTGACCGGCTACAACTCACGCGGGCAAATCGACGGCTACAGTGTGGGCGTGTATGGCACCTGGTACGCTAACGAAGCAGATAAAACAGGAACTTATGTTGATAGCTGGTTGCTCTATAACTGGTT
>NZ_SZVK01000158.1:0-239 GCF_005280595.1 Escherichia sp. MR
GTGAACGACCGGAAAATCACGGCAGACGGGAAGGAGGGACCGGGTGACCGCAGCGGCGAAGCGTACCCTTGCATCCCCGCCAGCCCGGCTAAGATGGAGGCACGGCACAGCCCGCACACGACACGGCGGCCACATAACTGAAAATCCACAAGGCCATGCCCCGCATGGCCGGGTAAAGCGGAGCCGGCGGCGACTTCCTTTGTGCTCTGTCCGGGGACCGGCAGGAAAAAGGCGGGGAT
>NZ_SZVK01000159.1:0-238 GCF_005280595.1 Escherichia sp. MR
GGAAGACGGTTGTTGCGCACGTATTCGGTGAACGCACTATGGCGACGCTGGGGCGTCTTATGAGCCTGCTGTCACCCTTTGACGTGGTGATATGGATGACGGATGGCTGGCCGCTGTATGAATCCCGCCTGAAGGGAAAGCTGCACGTAATCAGCAAGCGATATACGCAGCGAATTGAGCGGCATAACCTGAATCTGAGGCAGCACCTGGCACGGCTGGGACGGAAGTCGCTGTCGTT
>NZ_SZVK01000015.1:0-89673 GCF_005280595.1 Escherichia sp. MR
GGAACGGTCTGCGTTGTCGGGAAGATACGTGATCTGATCCTTCAACTCAGCAAAAGTTCGATTTATTCAACAAAGCCCATTAAAATCGAAAGTGCACATCCTATTAAAACAATTTTTTATATTTTTCGATATACGCACGCCTTTTGGAAAGCGTAGGGCATCCTTTATTTCAGGGAACGTAAATAATGAAAAAATCGACGTTATCTTTAGCCATCGGTTTATTATTGGCATGTAGTACCGGTATGGCAAAAACACAGCATTTAACGCTGGAACAACGCATGGCATTGCTGGAGGAGCGGCTGGAAGCGGCGGAAATGCGGGCAACAAAAGCTGAAAGCCAGGTAAAACAGCTTCAGACACAACAGGCAGCCGAAATTCGCGAAATTAAAGCCGCGCAGGGTAATACGCCAGTAAATGGTCAGGCTGCTGCGGAATCTGCAAAGAAAAACGCGTCATCTCCTAATCTTTTGCTTTCAGGTTATGGCGATTTGAAAATCTACGGCGACGTAGAATTTAATATGGACGCGGAAAGCAATCATGGCCTGCTGGCAATGACCAACGCCGATATGAATAGCGATCCTACCAATGAACAGTGGAATCTCAATGGTCGTATACTGTTAGGCTTTGACGGTATGCGAAAGCTGGATAACGGTTATTTTGCCGGATTCTCCGCACAGCAGCTGGGGGATATGCACGGTTCAGTGAATATCGATGACGCCGTATTCTTCTTTGGCAAAGAAAATGACTGGAGAGTCAAAGTAGGGCGCTTTGAAGCCTACGATATGTTCCCGCTAAATCAGGATACCTTTGTTGAGCATTCAGGTAATACTGCGAACGATCTTTATGACGATGGCAGCGGTTATATCTATATGATGAAAGAGGGGCGCGGGCGTTCTAATGCTGGCGGTAATTTCCTTGTCAGCAAACAACTCGATAACTGGTATTTTGAATTAAACACGTTACTGGAAGACGGAACATCTTTATATAACGATGGCAATTATCATGGCCGCGATATGGAGCAGCAGAAAAATGTCGCTTACCTGCGCCCGGTAATTGCCTGGTCGCCGACGGATGAATTAACCGTTTCCGCAGCGATGGAAGCGAACGTGGTGAATAATGCTTACGGTTATACCGATAGTAAGGGTAATTTTGTCGACCAGTCCGATCGTACCGGCTATGGCATGAGCATGACCTGGAACGGCCTGAAAACCGATCCGGAAAATGGTATCGTGGTTAATCTTAATACCGCCTATTTAGATGCCAATAATGAGAAAGATTTCACTGCCGGGATCAACGCGCTGTGGAAACGTTTCGAGCTGGGTTATATCTACGCGCACAATAAGATTGATGAATTTAGTGGCGTAGTTTGTGATAACGACTGCTGGATTGATGATGAAGGGACGTACACCATTCACACCATTCATGCGTCTTATCAGTTCGCTAACGTGATGGATATGGAGAACTTTAATATTTACCTTGGTACTTATTACTCCATTCTGGATAGCGACGGCGATAAGAAACACGGCGACGATACTGATGACCGTTACGGCGCACGCGTTCGCTTTAAATACTTCTTCTGATGAAGGCGCGGTGCTGGATATTTTCCGGCACCGCAACTCATTAAGGCAGATAAAAGACTTCTTGCAGCTCGCTGCTGACCGGGCTGTTATCCGGATTAGCGGGCATCACCTCGGTCATATGTTTCCACCATCGTTGGCAAACATCCGTATTGGCAACCGCATTCCAGCGTTCTTCAGATTCAATTTCTACCGTGGCAAAAAGTAAATTACGTGCTTCGTCGAGGTAGATGGCGTAATGGTGCGCGCCGTGTGACTTCAACACCGCTTCCAGTTCCGGCCAGATCGGGTTATGCCGACGCTGATACTCTTCGTGAGCGTCCGGGTTGACTTGCATAACAAACGCTTTGCGGATCATAACGCCTCCAGATAAAGCTCACGCACGTCGTCGCGGCTGGCGGTACGCGGATTACATGGTGCGCATGGGTCGGCCAGGGCTTTATCTAACCAGCCTTCGATATCCTCTTTGCTGATGCCAAGCTGACTAAATCCCGCAGGTATGCCCACGCGATGGCTCAAGACTCGAATGGCATTAATTGCTTCCAGACTTGCCGCTTCATCACTCATCCCGCGCGTATCGACACCCATCGCCTGGGCGATACGGGCAAAGCGTGCGATGGCATTCGGGCGGTTAAAGTTTTCGATTACTGGCAACAAGATGGCATTACACACCCCGTGTGGCAGGTTGTGGGTAGCTCCGGGCTGATGCGCCAGTGCGTGAACCAGCCCCAGTCCCGCGCTGTTAAAAGCCATTCCCGCCAGATATTGCCCGAATGCCATTTGTTCACGGGCTTCCAGATTATGACCATCTTCTACCGCTTTCGGCAGCCACAGAGAAATCAGGCGGATAGCTTCCAGCGCGTTGGCGTCGGTTAATGGATGTGCACCAACAGAAACATAGGCTTCAACTGCGTGAGTCAGTGCATCCATACCGGTGGCAGCGGTAACGGAGGCAGGGATCTCCAGCATTACACTGGCATCATCCACCGCAATATCTGGAATAATATTCGGATCGATGATGACTTCTTTCACTTGCCGCGCAGTGTCGATGATCACCGCATTGCTGGTCATCTCAGCGGCGGTTCCGGCAGTCGTATTGATCGCCACCAGCGGTACGCCGGGGTTTGTCACTTTACCAACACCAGAGTACGCCGTAGAAGGTGCGGGATTAGCGGTAAGGATTTTTACGGCTTTTGCGGTATCAATCGGGCTACCGCCACCGAAAGCAATAATGTAGTCACATGCGGCGTCCTGAAATGCAGCGTAGCCTTTTTGCACCAGTTCTTCGGTGGGGTTTGGAAAGACCTCATCGAATAGGTGGTAAGACATTTGGTGTTGATCCAGCGCGGTGAACAGACTGTCCAGCAATCCCAATTTAACCAGTTGCCCATCGGTAACGATCAGTGCTTTTCCCCATTGCTTATTCGCAACCAGGTTTACCATATCGCCAATTGCCCCAGCGCCATGCAGGCTGATTTTCGGTAATGCCAACATAAAACTCATGATTATTCTCCTTAAGATCAAATCCTTCTGTCCGGCGGCATAACCCGCGCCGCCAGATGCGAAACGGGGTGTTAAAGCGCCAGTGCGCTTGCCAGCGGGGTGACACCGAAACGCTTGCCGAGGGCTATCAACTCTTCACGGCTGATAGTCTGTTTCATACCGCCCATCGAATACACTTTCACCAACACTTCCGCCGATTTTTCTGCGGTATCGATTAGGCCAAACGCTTCGTCCAGCGTCGGACCGCTGCCGAAGACGCCATGGAAAGGCCAGAGAACCAGTGAGTGTTTTTGCATTTTCTGCGCGGTGGCCTGGCCAATTTCGTCCGTGCCGGGCACCATCCACGGCAAAATGCCAACGCCATCCGGGAATACCACCAGGCACTCGGTGCTGCCTTCCCACAGTTGGCGAGTGAAGACCGCCGTGTCGTTTTCCAGTACATAGGTGAGGGCAATCAGGTTGGTGGCATGGCAGTGCATGATCACCCGATCTTTACCGTTGGTGGCTTTAATGCGTTCGCAATGGGAGAGGAAGTGCGCCGGAAGTTCAGAGGTTGGGACGGCTTCGTTGGTTAGCCCCCAGAGAATATGGTAGCCCGCGCCGTCGCTGTCGATTTTTACGACGCCTAAATTGGCGGCTGGATCGAGCTGGACGTTACGAAAGAATTTGCCGGAGCCGGTGACGATAAACGGTGTATTTGCCAGTAAAGGCATTGGCTGACTGAGCGGAATATATCGCGGTTGTGGGTGAAAATTGTCGTGATATGGCGCGATATCAGCGTCATCCAGGCGCAGTGTGAGGTTACCGCCGTTGCGCTCGTCCCAGCCTTTCAGCCAGGCGTCGGTGGTGGCTTTGATCATTCCCTGGACAAACCAGGACTGGGTAATGTTTTGCATGTTCTGTGTTCCTGTAAATTCGGTTGCCTTGTTGATACATGGTGCGGCTTGTTCCCCTCACCCTAACCCTCTCCCCGAAGGGGCGAGGGGACTGTCCGGCGCAGTGTTTAGCTCCGTTGCCGGAGGGTGCTGTGGTTTTCTCCCTCGCCTTTTCAGGGAGAGGGGACGGTGCAGTGTTTAACTCCGTTGCCGGAGGGTGCTGCGGTTTTCTCCCTCGCCCTTTCAGGGAGAGGGGACGGTGCAGTGTTTAACTCCGTTGCCGGAGGGTGCTGTAGTTTTCTCCCTCGCCCTTTCAGGGAGAGGGGACGGTGCAGTGTTTAACTCCGTTGCCGGAGGGTGCTGTGGTTTTCTCCCTCGCCCTTTCAGGGAGAGGGTCGGGGTGAGGGTGACAGCCCGCACGGTCATTCGACCCGTAGGCCGGATAAGGCGCTCGCGCCGCATCCGGCGGTGTTTACCCGCGCTGACGCAAAATTGCGTTCTCATAAGCCCGCACGCTTTCCAGCCATTCGCTACCCGCTGGCGTATCGTGACGCTGGCAATACATTTCCCACACTGCCTGCCACGGCAACGATTTCTGTTCTTCCAGCAGCGCCAGTCGCGCGGTGTAATCGCCCGCTGCTTCCAGCTTGCGTAGTTCGGCTGTCGGTTCTAACAACGCACGCAGCAGGGCTTTTTTCATATTGCGCGTGCCAATAACCCACGCGGCAATGCGGTTGATGGAGGCATCAAAGAAGTCGAGACCAATGTGTACCCGGTCAAACAGGTCATGACGGACAATCTCACTGGCAATCGCCTGGGTTTCATCATCCAGCAGCACCACGTGATCGCTGTCCCAGCGAACCGGTCGGCTGACGTGTAGCAGCAACTGCGGCACATACAGCATGGCGGCGGAAATCTTGTCGGAAATAACTTCTGTCGGGTGGAAGTGCCCGGCGTCCAGACACAAAGCGGTCTGGCGGCTGGTGGCATACCCCATGTAAAACTCATTGGAGCCAACCGTGTAGCTCTCCGCGCCAATACCAAACAATTTGCTCTCAACGGCGTCGATATGGTGCGCAGGGTTCAGCTTTTCGCTGATCACTTCATCCAGCGCAGCCAGCAAACGCTGGCGCGGGGCGAGACGGTCAACGGTGATATCTTTCATGCCATCCGGGATCCAGATGTTCATCACCGATGGCGTGCCAAGTTGCTCGCCAAAATAGGCCGAAACGCGACGGCTTGCTTTGCAGTGGTCAATCCAGAACTGGCGAATGCGGTCGTCGGGATGCGAGAGCGTAAAGCCATCGGCACTTAGCGGATGCGAAAAACAGGAGGGGTTAAAGTCCAGACCGAGGTGATTGGCTTTCGCCCATTCAACCCAGTTTTTGAAATGCTCTGGTTTGATTTTATCGCGCGAGACTGGCGTGTCTGATTCCAGATAGATAGCATGTAAATTAAGCCGTTTCGGCCCCGGAATCAGCCGCATAGCCTGTTCCAGATCGGCTCGTAGCTCGCTGGCATTACGCGCTTTACCCGGATAATTACCTGTGGCCTGAATCCCACCAGTCAGCGAACCTTCCGGGTTTTCAAAACCAGAAACATCATCGCCCTGCCAGCAGTGCATTGAAACGGGTAAGCGATCAAGTTGGCGCAGCGCCTCCTCGACATCAATCCCTACCGCCGCGAAACGCTGTTTCGCCAGTTCCCAGGCCTGTTCCAGTTGAGTGGTCATGCGCAAAGCTCCTTTGTCTGTCGTGTAGAGTGAATCCGCGCCACATAGTGGGCAATTTCACTGTCAGGATTAGGGGTAAAGGTGGTCAGATTCGCGGTGGCGCTCACGACCTGACGGAAATCATCCACATTGTTGAGTTCATCCAGCGTCATTAACTGGATGCCGATATTGCCGAGCGTCGAGGCTTCAACTGGCCCGGCGATCACCCGAATACCGCAGGCATCGGCACACAACTGGTTGAGCAGTGCGTTCTGGCTGCCGCCGCCGACAATATGCAGTTGAGAGAAGTCTTCACCGCGTAGCTGCGCCAGTTCGTGCAGTACGTCGGCATACAGCAGCGCCAGACTGTCGAAAATACAGCGCGCCAGTTCAGCATCACTTTCCGGGATCGGTTGCGCCGTTTCCCGACACGCTGCCTGAATTTCGCTGCACATCTCGTCAGGATTAATAAAGCGATCGTCATTGGGATTGATGATGAAGCGACAGGCCGGGAGTGCCTGTGTCGCGGCGATAAGCGTTGGGAGATCGTTGATTTTCCGCTCCTGAAGCACCCGCTGAAGCAGCCATAAACCCATGATATTTTTCAGCACCCGATAGCGACCTTCCGCACCGCCTTCATTGGTGATGTTGGCTGCGAGCGCCGCATCATCGGTGAATGGCGTCTGGCTTTCGAAGCCCATCAATGACCAGGTGCCGGAGGAGAGATAAGCGGCGCGGGAACCGTTTAATGGCGAGGCGATAACCGCGCTGGCGGTATCATGGCTGGCAACGGCAACCACCGGAATTTCATTACCCTGCGGGCAAATCCAGTGACCAATGACATTGCCCGGATGCGTCGGGCGACCAAACCAGGCTTTGTTGGCTCCGCTCCACGCCAGCAGGGACTCGTCCCAGTCGTCGCTATTGATATTGACCAGTTGCGTGGTTGTGGCGTTGGTGTACTCCCAGTTCATCTTGCCGGTCAGGCGATAACTGAAGTAATCCGGCATCAGCAGAGCGTGAGCGATTTGTGGAATAAGTTCAGGTTGTTGCGCCGTCAGCGCACGCAACTGATAGATCGTATTGAAGGGCAGAAACTGGATGCCGCTACGCTGATAAATATCGCGTTTGCCGAGTTGCTGCTGTGCCAATGTCATCAGCCCGTGAGTGCGGCTATCACGATAGGCAATCGGTAAACCGACGCGCTGACCGTGTTGATCCAGCAGCACATAGTCCACGCCCCAGGTATCAATACCGATGCTATCGATACGAATCCCTTCCTCGCACACCTTGTTTAACCCAAAGCGAATGGCGTTTTCCAGACTATCGACATCCCAGGTGGCATAACCGCTCTGGTAATACAGCCCATTGGTAAAACGATGGATTTCACGCAGCGTCAGGCTGCGACATTCACGGTGGTAACGCGCCAGCATTACGCGCCCACTGGATGCGCCGAGATCAACAGCGACGCAGTAGCGAAAGGTCATAATGAGATCCTTCTAGGTTTCATTACGCCCAGTCTAAGAAGCGCCCGACTTCGCTACCTTCTCGTTACTGACAGGAAAATACACCACTGGCAACCAGGGAAAGATGAACGTGATAGCGTTCACAATTTTCAGAATTGTGGTGGTGTGATGTTTGCCGCATTTTCTGAAAAATCACGCTTTATCTTGAAAAATAGACATTTTTTACGTGTTTTGCTGTCGAAAATTTAAGGTAAGAACCAAATCGCTTGATTACTATTCCGCCATGTTGACGGCATCAGGAGGTTTATATGGACGTATTACATTGCGTGGATTTTTTTCCGTCTGGTAACGTGTCTGTGGCAATAGAACCCCGGCTTCCACAGGTGGATTTTCCTGAACATCACCATGATTTCCATGAGATTGTGATTGTCGAACACGGCACGGGTATCCATATTTTCAATGGGCAGCCTTATACCATCTCCGGTGGAACAATCTGTTTCGTGCGCGATCATGATCGGCATTTATACGAACATACGGACAATCTGTATTTGACCAATGTGCTGTATCGCTCACCGGATAGATTTCAGTTTCTCGCCGGGCTGCATCAGCTTCTGCCGCAAGAACAAGACGGGCAATATCCGTCCCATTGGCGCGTGAGCCACAGCATATTGCAGCAGGTACGGCAACTGGTTTCGCAACTGGAACAGCAGGAAAGAACGAATGATTTACCCTCGAAAGCCAGCGGTGAGATTTTGTTTATGCAATTACTGCTCTTGCTGCGTAAAAACAGTTTGCAGGAGAGCATGGAAAGTCGCGAATCGCGTCTGAACTTGTTGTTGGCCTGGCTGGAAGAGCATTTTGCCGACGAGGTGAATTGGGAAATGATGGCGGATCAATTTTCTTTGTCACTACGTACATTGCATCGTCAGTTAAAACAGCAAACTGGTTTGACGCCCCAGCGTTACCTTAACCGTTTACGGTTGGTGAAAGCGCGTCATCTGTTACGCCACAGCGAGGCCAGCGTTACTGACATCGCCTATCGCTGCGGATTCAGCGACAGTAACCACTTTTCGACGCTTTTTCGCCGAGAGTTTAACTGGTCACCGCGTGATATTCGTCAGGGACGGGATGGCTTTCTGCAATAACGCGAATCTTCTCAACGTATTTCCACGCCAGTTTATGAATAATCAAACACGTCTTCTGGCTGAGGTGGCACGGTGGCTCATCAGTTTGTCCTTCGTAAAAAAGATTTTTTTGCCAGCGAACAGCAGGCGGTCGCTGTGGCTGATCGTTATCCGCAGGATGTCTTTGCCGAGCATACACATGATTTTTGTGAACTGGTGATCGTCTGGCGCGGTAACGGTTTGCACGTGCTCAACGATCGTCCTCATCGTATTACTCGTGGCGATCTCTTTTATATCCACGCAGACGATAAACACTCCTACGCTTCCGTTAACGATCTGGTGTTGCAGAACATTATTTATTGCCCGGAGCGGCTGACGCTTAATCTCGACTGGCAGGGAGCGATTCCAGGGTTTAACGCCAGTGCAGGACAACCACACTGGCGTTTAGGCAGTGCGGGCATGGCGATGGTGCGGCAGGTTATCGGGCAGCTTGAGCACGAAAGCAATCAGCCCGCGCCGTTTGCCAACGAAATGGCGGAGTTACTGTTCGGGCAGTTGGTGATGCTTTTGAAACGTCATCGCTACACCAGTGATTCGTTACCGCCAACATCCAGCGAAACGTTGCTGGATAAGCTGATTACCCGACTGGCGGCCAGCCTGAAAAGTCCTTTTGTGCTGGATAAATTTTGTGATGAGGCGGCGTGCAGTGAACGCGTCTTGCGCCAGCAATTTCGCCAGCAGACCGGGATGACCATCAATCAATATCTGCGGCAGGTCAGAGTGTGCCATGCGCAATATCTTCTCCAGCATAGCCGCCTGTTAATCAGTGATATTTCGACAGAATGTGGCTTTGAAGACAGTAACTACTTTTCGGTGGTGTTTACCCGGGAAACCGGGATGACGCCCAGCCAGTGGCGTCATCGCAATTCCCAGAAAGATTAACTTGCCATGCCCATGCCGACGATGTTGGCGGCGACAATAATCACCACACAACCGAGGCTCAATACGGTAACCGGACGGCGTCCCGCATTGTTCCACTCTTTCAGCACCAGCCCGACGATACCGCCGCACAATACATAGAAACTCATATGCAGCATCCAACTGATGTAGTCATACTGCGCCGGAATGCGGGCGTGTCCCCAGGCATAGAAAAAGAATTGCAGATACCACATCAACCCCCCCAGTGCCGAGAGCAATACGTTGTGGATGATCAGCGGTTTTGCCAGCGAGAAGTCGGCTTTTAGCGACAAATCTTTCACTTTTGCCAGACGAATAAAACAGAAACCGAGGTTGATGATCGCGCCGCCACCCATGATGACAACATAGCTTGGCAGAGCGACATACAATGGATCAACACCCAGCGCGGCAGCCGCTTCATGCATCGGTTTTGCGGCGTTCATCGCAAAAGACATCCCGGCAGAGAAAATGCCGCACATTACCGCCAGCACCAGCCCTTTTTTCAGGTTGAACTCTTCGGCTTTAATGCCCATTTTGCGCTCTTTCAACTGCCCGGCGCGAGTCACAATCCCCACGCCAATCAACGCCACCAGTACGCCGAGCAACGTCATGCGCCCACCGTCGGTGTTAATCAGCACATCGAAATTGCCGTTGATAATTGGCGTCATCAGCGTACCGACGATCAACGTAAAGCCAATGGCGATACCTATCCCCATCGACATGCCGAGATAACGCATAGTCAGACCGTAGTTGATATTACCAATCCCCCACATAGCGCCGAACAGAAAAACAGGCAGCAGGGTAGAGAGACTGAACGAGCTGTAATATGCCCAGAAATCAGGTAGTAGCATGGCGCTGATGGCCCACGGCAGAATAATCCACGAAACAATCCCACCGACAGACCACATGGTTTCCCATGACCACTTTTTTACTTTTTTGAACGGAGCGTAAAAACAGGCTGCACTGGCCGCGCCGATCAAATGCCAAAATATCCCCATCGTAATCGCGTTACTCATCTTCTTATCCTCATCATTTTTCGTCGCGTCACATCTCCGACGAGATGAGTGTAAAAATCGTGCTGTCGATTAACCTTTCGCCTGTTGCCGCCGTTGTCGATTTACTGGCAATCACGGCATTAAGTGGGTGATTTGGTTCACATCTCGGACATTTCCCTGCAAAACCATTCCCCTATGAAAAGTACGGCATTGATAATTATTTTCAATATCATTTAATTAACTATAATGAACCAACTGCTTACGCGGCATTAACAATCGGCCGCCCGACAATACTGGAGATGAATATGAGCTATACCCTGCCATCCCTGCCGTATGCTTACGATGCCCTGGAACCGCACTTCGATAAGCAGACCATGGAAATCCACCACACCAAGCACCATCAGACTTACGTCAACAACGCCAATGCGGCGCTGGAAAGCCTGCCAGAATTCGCCAACCTGCCGGTTGAAGAGCTGATCACCAAACTGGATCAGCTGCCAGCAGACAAAAAAACCGTGCTGCGCAACAACGCTGGTGGTCACGCCAACCACAGCCTGTTCTGGAAAGGCCTGAAAAAAGGCACGACTTTGCAGGGCGACCTGAAAGCGGCTATCGAACGTGATTTCGGTTCCGTTGATAACTTCAAAGCAGAATTTGAGAAAGCGGCAGCTTCCCGCTTTGGTTCCGGCTGGGCATGGCTGGTGCTTAAAGGCGATAAACTGGCGGTGGTTTCTACTGCTAATCAGGACTCCCCGCTGATGGGCGAAGCCATTTCTGGCGCTTCCGGCTTCCCTGTTCTGGGTCTGGATGTGTGGGAACACGCTTACTACCTGAAATTCCAGAACCGCCGTCCGGACTACATCAAAGAGTTCTGGAACGTGGTGAACTGGGACGAAGCTGCGGCACGTTTCGCGGCGAAAAAATAATCGCATATTGCCTACTGCAATGAGGCGTTTACGCCGTTTTTCAGCATAAAAAACAAACCATCGCACATAGCGGTGGTTTTTTTGTGATCAATTTCAAAATAAAAACAATGATCCTATAAAAATAAAACAACGTTTCAATTGATGTGGTTTTGATCACTTTTATTGCTCTGTTGAATGTCTATCTTCATTTCCATCAACACTGATGCATCGTGAAGGACTTATGCATCAGCCTATAAAAATATGCCGATAGGTGATGAAAATGCAGATAAAACACACGATAGAGAAAATCCCAGGAGGGATGATGCTCGTCCCGCTGTTCCTTGGCGCACTGTGTCACACTTTCTCGCCAGGGGCGGGAAAATACTTTGGTTCATTCACAAATGGAATGATTACCGGCACGGTGCCGATTCTGGCGGTGTGGTTTTTCTGCATGGGGGCATCGATAAAATTAAGTGCGACGGGAACGGTATTGCGTAAATCCGGTACGCTGGTGGTAACTAAAATTGCCGTGGCGTGGGTGGTTGCGGCAATTGCTTCACGCATTATTCCTGAACATGGTGTTGAAGTTGGATTCTTTGCCGGACTTTCAACGCTGGCGCTGGTGGCGGCGATGGATATGACCAACGGCGGACTTTACGCTTCGATCATGCAGCAGTATGGCACTAAAGAAGAGGCCGGGGCGTTTGTATTAATGTCGCTGGAATCCGGGCCGCTTATGACGATGATTATTCTGGGGACTGCCGGGATTGCATCGTTTGAACCGCATGTTTTCGTCGGTGCGGTATTACCGTTCCTCGTCGGCTTTGCGTTAGGGAACCTTGACCCTGAGCTGCGAGAATTTTTCAGCAAAGCCGTACAGACGCTGATCCCGTTCTTTGCCTTTGCGCTGGGCAATACCATTGATTTAACCGTGATTGCTCAGACCGGTTTGCTGGGGATCTTGCTGGGTGTGGCGGTGATCGTCGTGACCGGTATTCCGTTGATTATTGCCGATAAATTGATTGGCGGTGGCGATGGTACTGCCGGAATCGCGGCCTCCAGTTCTGCCGGTGCTGCGGTGGCGACACCGGTACTGATTGCTGAAATGATCCCCGCCTTTAAACCGATGGCGCCTGCGGCAACTTCGCTGGTGGCGACGTCAGTGATTGTGACCTCGATTCTGGTGCCGATTCTGACTTCTGTCTGGTCGCGCAAAGTTAAAGCCAGAGCGGCGAAAATCGAAATATTGGGTACGGTGAAGTAATCTCCATCCATATAAATCAAGAGGCCGGATGATTTGTAGTCATCCGGCCTTTTGCGTTATCTGACAAAGACTTCATCAATCGTTCGACATTCACTTTCGCTTAACTCACCACCCGCATTGCGTGATACGTCAGTGCAATAGCCAAACTTACGCGATACCACCGTCTTGATAGTAGCGACAAAATCCTCACCAATGGCGTAGATGGACATATAAGTGCCAATCTGTTGCTGAATCTCTGGTAAAGCCGCCAGGTCGCCGCGTTTGAAGGCTTCACGGGCTTCGACAAACAGCTCCGGCATAACGTTGTTCAGGCCGGATATTATTCCCGCGCCGCCTGCCAGCAGATTAGGAATGTAATACTCGTCATAGCCCGAAAGCACTGCAAAATCAGAACGAACTGCCTGGGTTGCCTGAATCATGCTGCGGGTGTGTGACTGGCAATCGACGGTATCTTTAATTCCGGCAAAGTCAGGAAATTCACTCGCCAGCGTGGCGACCAGGTCAGGGGTTAAATCACAACCGGTTCTTGCCGGGAAGTTATATGCGAACCATTTGCCCTGTAATTCGCGACCCAGATGGCGGAAATAGCTTAATAATTGTTTTGCCGTCTGGCCGTAGTAGTAAGGCGGGAGGATCATCACTGCATCATAGCCTGTGCGATACGCCTCTTGCGCCATCATCAGCACATCGTGTGTGCAGGTGGAAGAAACGTTAGCGACCATTTTTAATGTGCTCATGGAACGCGCTTCGCGGATAAGTATGAGTCTCTCTTCGAGAGTGAAAGAGGCAAATTCACCAATGCTGCCCATCAGCAATATCACATCAATATTGGCTTCTGTTAGCCGCTGCAGATGCTTCTTCAGTCCGTTAAGATCCACATTACCGTCTTTATCCATTGGCGTAATGGAAGGACACCAGACGCCAGAAAACTGTGTTTGCTCGGTCACGTTGTACACTCCTGATAATGAAATGGCGTTTCAAATTCATCTCATTGATAACATTTCTAAGACGTCGTCATGTGAACCGTGCTCTCATTTTGCGCGCCTGACGTAAAATAAATATGGTCTAATGGGGAAATTTCTCGGTGGAGAGGGAACAGATGCGATATCCGGTTGATGTATACACAGGCAAAATACAGGCTTATCCCGAAAGCAAACCCAGCGCGATTGCGAAAATCCAGGTCGATGGCGAGTTGATGTTGACAGAGCTGGGTCTGGAAGGTGACGAGCAGGCAGAGAAAATAGTTCACGGTGGGCCGGACAGGGCGCTGTGTCACTATCCTCGTGAGCATTATCTCTACTGGGCGCGGGAATTTCCTGAACAGGCAGATTTGTTTGTTGCGCCTGCGTTTGGTGAAAACCTCTCAACCGACGGCCTGACGGAAAGCAATGTTTATATTGGCGATATTTTCCGCTGGGGTGAGGCATTAATTCAGGTCACCCAGCCGCGCTCCCCGTGTTACAAACTCAATTACCATTTTGACATCAGCGATATGGCGCAGTTGATGCAAAACGCCGGTAAAGTTGGCTGGCTGTATAGCGTGATTGCGCCGGGGTTGGTATCTGCGGATGCTCCGCTGGAGCTGGTTTCTCGCGTCAGCGATGTCACCGTGCAGGAGGCAATAGCTATCGCATGGCATATGCCGTTTGATGACGAGCAGTATCACCGTTTACTCTCCGCTGCCGGGCTGTCGAAAAGCTGGACGCGGACGATGCAAAAGCGCCGACTGAGCGGCAAGATCGAAGATTTTTCCCGCCGGTTGTGGGGAAAATAACCCCCCGGAGTGTAGGCCTGATAAGACGCGATCAGCGTCGCATCAGGCATCCTGCTCAAACGCCGGATGCGGCGTAAACGCCTATCCGGCCTGCGCGGAGTTTAACTCCGCTTATACAGCGGCAGCCAAATTACCAGCTGTAAACCGCCCAGCGGGCTGTCTTCCGCTTTAACCCAACCACGGTGCTGCTGAATGGCGGTTTCGACAATCGCCAGCCCCAGACCTGTACCGCCAGATTCACGATCGCGTGCTTCATCAGTGCGATAGAACGGACGGAAAATCTGTTCGCGATCTTCCGGGCTGACGCCAGGACCATCGTCGTCCACCGTAATGGTGATACCGTCTTTATCTACCGCAAAGCCCACTTCAATCTTCGTATGGGAATAACGCAGGGCATTACGAACAATGTTTTCCAGCGCGCTTTCCAGGGCGTTCGGGTTGCCGTACAGCGGCCACGGCCCAGGCGGGAAGTTAACGGTAAACGACTTGCCCATCTGCTCCGCTTCGAACGCTGCGTTATCCAGCACTTCGCTCCACAACTGGTTGGCTTTGATGGTCTCGCTCACCAGCGCGTTTTTCTGCTGATTACGTGACATCACCAACAGGTCGTTGATCATGCTGTCCAGACGTTGCGCTTCGGTTTCAATACGCTCCAGTTCCTTACTTTCACCACTACGACGGCGCAGTAACGCCGTACCCAGTTGCAGACGCGTCAGCGGCGTGCGCAGCTCGTGAGAGATATCAGAAAGCAGGCGCTGCTGAGAGGTCATCATGCGCTCCAGCGCGGTGACCATCTGGTTAAAACTGGCACCTGCGGCAAGAAATTCCTGTGGCCCCGCTTCCAGTTCCGGATGCTGGCGTAAGTTTCCCTGGGCGACTTCATCGGCAGCGTTTTTCAGCTTACGCGCCGGTTTTGCCAGACTCCAGGCCAACCACAACAGCAGCGGCGTACTGACCAACATGGTGACAATCAGCAGTAATAGCGGGCGGTCAAACAGTAAGTTAATGAAATCGGATTGAGAACTGCTGGCCGGACGAATCAGATACAGTTGGTAATTATCTTCGCCATCACGCACGGAGAACGGACCGACCAGTTCTACGCGGCCATACTTTTTCTTCTGCGGGTGATCGGCGTTATCGGCCTGGCCAATAAAGTTGCGAATGATCTGCATTTCGCTGCGTTCTGCGCCAATCACGCGGCCTTCGGTGGTCACCAGTAACAAACGCTGCCCCGGTGGTGCCCACTTATCAATGGCACGGAACAGACGGCGCCACCACATTAAATCGTTGGGTGGATCGTTCGCCAGTTCCGCTTCGACATGCTGCTCAATCATCAGCCCCTGACGCTGTTCGCTATCCAGAAGCTCGGTCATCTGGCGTGAATCGAGCTTGGGTAACATCAAAACCAACATCAACACCAGCGCCAGCGTCAGCCAGAAGATGGCGAAGATGCGCGCGGTTAAGCTGCCTATCATGAAGCAGAAACCATCAGATAGCCGCGACCACGCAAGGTTTTAAACCACGGGTGACCATCTTTACGATCCGGCAGTTTACGACGCAGGTTGGAAATGTGCATATCGATAGCGCGGTCGAAAGGCGTCAGGCGTTTGCCCAGCACTTCCTGGCTTAAATGTTCACGAGAAACTACCTGACCCAGATGCTGTGCCAGCAAATAGAGTAGGGTAAATTCAGTACCGGTTAACTCCAGCGTTTGCCCATCGAAGCTGGCTTCCTGACGGCCTGGATTCAGCACTAAGGCATCAACTTCAAGCGTCGGTGAACCGTTGTCGTTGTTTTGCTGTTGCTCGCTCCAGTGGGAACGGCGCAGGATCGCGCGAATACGAGCCACCAGCTCACGGTCGTTAAACGGTTTCGGGAGATAGTCATCAGCGCCTAACTCAAGGCCGAGGACGCGATCAAGTTCACTGCCGCGTGCCGTTAACATAATGACAGGCGTCTGGTGTGTCTGGCGAAGTGCCTTCAATGTGTCGATACCATTTTTCTTCGGCATCATGACATCAAGCAAAAGTAAATCAATGCTGTCGTCCAGAAGATCAAGCGCCTGCTCCCCATCGTGGGCAACAATTACGTTGAAGCCTTCCATCTCGAGCAGCTCCTTTAACAGGGAAGTCAGCTCTCGGTCATCATCAACTAACAGGATTTTATTCATTGTTTAAATACCTCCGAGGCAGAAATTACGTCATCAGACGTCGCTAATCCATGACTTTACGTTGTTTTACACCCCCTGACGCATGTTTGCAGCCTGAATCGTAAACTCTCTATCGTTGAATCGCGACAGAAAGATTTTGGGAGCAAATGATGCGCATAGTTACCGCTGCCGTCATGGCCTCAACGCTGGCAGTCAGTTCATTAAGCCACGCTGCTGAAGTCGGTTCAGGCGATAACTGGCATCCGGGCGAAGAACTTGCGCAGCGCAGTACGCAGAGCCATATGTTCGACGGCATAAGTTTAACCGAACATCAGCGTCAGCAGATGCGAGATCTTATGCAACAGGCCCGGCACGAACAGCCTCCTGTTAATGTTAGCGAAGTGGAGACAATGCATCGCCTTGTCACCGCAGAAAATTTTGATGAAAACGCTGTGCGCGCTCAGGCAGAAAAAATGGCGAAAGAACAGATCGCTCGCCAGGTTGAGATGGCTAAAGTCCGCAACCAAATGTATCACCTGTTAACGCCAGAGCAGCAAGCGGTTTTAAACGAGAAACATCAACAACGAATGGAGCAGTTGCGCGACGTGACGCAATGGCAAAAAAGTTCATCGTTGAAGCTATTGAGTAGTAGCAACTCACGTTCCCAGTAGTAAACCCTGTTTTCCTTGCCATAGACACCATCCCTGTCTTCCCCCACATGATGTGGGGGTTTTTTTTATCTTCAATTTGCCTGTTGCTTGATGCATTGCAGATGATTTGCTTCCGTTATACTACCGTCAGTTGATAGCGGGAGTATTTATGAATCAATCTTATGGACGGCTGGTCAGCCGGGCGGCGATTGCTGCGACGGCGATGGCTTCGCTGCTATTGCTGATTAAAATTTTTGCATGGTGGTATACCGGTTCGGTGAGTATTCTTGCCGCGCTGGTGGATTCGTTGGTGGATATTGGCGCGTCGTTGACGAATTTACTGGTGGTGCGTTACTCGCTGCAACCTGCCGACGACAATCACTCGTTTGGTCACGGTAAAGCCGAGTCCCTCGCGGCGCTGGCGCAAAGTATGTTTATCTCCGGTTCGGCGCTGCTCCTGTTTTTGACTGGTATTCAGCATTTGGTTTCTCCGACGCCGATGACAGACCCCGGCGTCGGGGTTCTCGTGACTATTGTGGCGCTGATTTGTACGATTATCCTTGTTTCGTTTCAGCGTTGGGTGGTGCGCCGGACGCAAAGCCAGGCGGTGCGGGCTGATATGCTACATTACCAGTCTGATGTTATGATGAACGGCGCAATTCTGCTGGCGCTGGGGTTGTCCTGGTATGGCTGGCATCGTGCTGATGCCCTGTTTGCATTGGGAATCGGCATCTATATTTTATATAGCGCGTTACGCATGGGGTATGAGGCGGTACAGTCATTACTGGATCGCGCGCTGCCCGATGAGGAACGGCAAGAAATTATTGATATCGTGACTTCCTGGCCGGGAGTTAGCGGCGCTCACGATCTTCGTACGCGGCAGTCAGGGCCGACCCGCTTTATTCAGATTCATTTGGAAATGGAAGACTCTCTGCCTTTGGTTCAGGCGCATATGGTGGCGGATCAGGTAGAGCAGGCTATTTTACGGCGTTTTCCGGGATCGGATGTGATTATTCATCAGGACCCTTGTTCCGTCGTACCCAGGGAGGGTAAACGGTCTATGCTTTCATAATCAGTATAAAAGAGAGCCAGACCCGCATTTTGTGTATAAAATACCGCCATTTGGCCTGACCTGAATCAATTCAGCAGGAAGTGATTGTTATACTATTTGCACATTCGTTGGATCACTTCGATGTGCAAGAAGACTTCCGGCAACAGATTTCATTTTGCATTCCAAAGTTCAGAGGTAGTCATGATTAAGAAAATCGGTGTGTTGACAAGCGGCGGTGATGCGCCAGGCATGAACGCCGCAATTCGCGGGGTTGTTCGTTCTGCGCTGACAGAAGGTCTGGAAGTAATGGGCATTTATGACGGCTATCTGGGTCTGTATGAAGACCGTATGGTACAGCTAGACCGTTACAGCGTGTCTGACATGATCAACCGTGGCGGTACGTTCCTCGGTTCTGCACGCTTCCCGGAATTCCGCGACGAGAACATCCGCGCCGTGGCTATCGAAAACCTGAAAAAACGTGGTATCGATGCGCTGGTGGTTATCGGCGGTGACGGTTCCTACATGGGTGCAATGCGTCTGACCGAAATGGGCTTCCCGTGCATCGGCCTGCCGGGTACCATCGACAACGACATCAAAGGTACTGACTACACTATCGGTTTCTTCACTGCTCTGAGCACCGTTGTGGAAGCCATCGACCGTCTGCGTGACACCTCTTCTTCTCACCAGCGTATTTCTGTGGTGGAAGTGATGGGTCGTTACTGTGGCGATCTGACGCTGGCTGCGGCCATTGCCGGTGGTTGTGAATTTGTGGTGGTTCCGGAAGTTGAATTCAGCCGCGATGACCTGGTAAATGAAATCAAAGCGGGTATTGCGAAAGGTAAAAAACACGCAATTGTGGCGATTACCGAACATATGTGTGATGTTGACGAACTGGCGCATTTCATCGAGAAAGAAACCGGTCGTGAAACCCGCGCAACTGTGCTGGGTCACATCCAGCGTGGTGGTTCTCCGGTGCCTTACGACCGTATTCTGGCTTCCCGTATGGGCGCTTACGCTATTGAACTGCTACTGGCTGGTTACGGCGGTCGCTGCGTAGGTATTCAGAACGAACAACTGGTTCACCATGACATCATCGACGCTATCGAAAACATGAAGCGTCCGTTCAAAGGTGACTGGCTGGACTGCGCGAAAAAACTGTATTAATGATTTCGGGCAGATTTCTTTCGCCTGAAACCGATGACAGAAGCAAAAATGCCTGATGCGCTTCGCTTATCAGGCCTACATGAATTGTGCAATCTATTGAGTTTGCAAGCTTTTGTAGGCCGGATAAGGCGTTCACGCCGCATCCGGCATGAACAAAGCGCACTTTGTCAGCAATATGAGGCGGATTTCTTCCGCCTTTTTAACTCCCCAACATATACCCACAAGTTATAGCCAATCTTTTTTTATTCTTTAATGTTTGGTTCACCTTCTGGCACGCTTTGCTTATCACAACACAACATAAGAGAGCCGGGCGATGAACAAGTGGGGCGTAGGATTAACATTTTTGCTGGCAGCGACCAGCGTGATGGCAAAGGATATTCAGTTACTTAACGTTTCGTATGATCCAACGCGCGAGTTATACGAACAATACAACAAAGCCTTCAGCGCCCACTGGAAACAGCAAACCGGCGATAACGTGGTGATTCGTCAGTCGCACGGTGGTTCAGGGAAACAGGCAACATCGGTAATCAACGGGATAGAAGCTGACGTTGTTACGCTGGCGCTGGCTTACGACGTAGATGCGATTGCTGAACGTGGTCGAATTGATAAAGAGTGGATCAAACGTCTGCCGGATAACTCCGCGCCGTATACCTCCACCATTGTCTTCCTGGTTCGTAAGGGCAATCCGAAGCAAATCCATGACTGGAACGACCTGGTTAAACCGGGTGTTTCGGTGATCACGCCTAACCCGAAAAGCTCTGGCGGTGCACGCTGGAACTACCTGGCGGCGTGGGGATATGCCCTGCACCACAACAATAACGATCAGGCAAAGGCGCAGGATTTTGTGCAGTCATTGTATAAAAACGTGGAAGTGCTGGACTCTGGTGCGCGTGGTTCAACAAATACTTTTGTCGAGCGTGGGATTGGTGACGTGCTGATCGCCTGGGAAAACGAAGCACTGCTGGCAACGAATGAACTGGGGAAAGATAAGTTCGAAATCGTCACGCCGAGTGAGTCTATTCTCGCGGAGCCGACGGTATCGGTTGTCGATAAAGTGGTGGAGAAAAAAGGCACCAAAGAGGTGGCAGAAGCCTATCTGAAATATCTCTACTCGCCAGAAGGTCAGGAGATTGCAGCCAAAAACTATTACCGTCCGCGCGATCCTGACGTGGCGAAAAAGTATGAAAATGCTTTTCCGAAGCTGAAGTTATTCACCATTGATGAAGAGTTCGGCGGCTGGACGAAAGCGCAAAAAGAGCATTTCTCTAACGGCGGTACGTTTGACCAAATCAGCAAACGTTAATTTTGTTGACGATAACCAGACCCGGTGGCATCTCGCGACCGGGTTTTTTATTTGTCGCGATTTTGCGTTACCCTTGCATCTCTTTGAGGTACAGGGAAAAAACGATGAAAAAAACGGTTATTCTCATTTTGGTGATGATAGTTATCGCCGTTGCTGCGGGTATCGGCTACTGGAAATTTACCGGTGATTCGGATGTGTTACGTAAGATTGTCCTTGAGCAATGTTTGCCCAACCAGCAGCAAAACCAAAATCCTTCGCCATGTGTGGAAGTCAAACCCGATGCCGGATATGTGGTTTTAAAAGACATTAACGGACCACTGCAATATCTGTTGATGCCAACGTATCGTATTAACGGCACTGAAAGTCCTTTGCTGACCGATCCTGCAACGCCGAACTTCTTTTGGCTGGCCTGGCAGGCGCGTGATTTTATGAGTAAAAAATATGGTCAGCCGGTTCCCGATCGCGCGGTCTCGTTGGCGATTAACTCCCGAACGGGACGCACGCAAAACCATTTTCATATTCATATCTCTTGCATCCGTCCTGATGTGCGCGAACAACTGGATAATAACCTGGCGAACATCAGCAGCCGCTGGTTGCCGCTGCCGGGCGGATTACAAGGGCATGAATATCTGGCGCGTCGGGTAACCGAAAGCGAACTGGTACAACGTAGTCCGTTTATGATGCTGGCGGAAGAAGTGCCAGAAGCGCGGGAACATATGGGAAGTTACGGGCTGGCGATGGTACGGCAGAGTGACAACTCGTTTGTATTACTGGCGACACAGCGTAATCTGCTGACGCTGAATCGTGCTTCAGCCGAGGAGATTCAGGATCATCAGTGTGAGATTTTGCGTTAAGGCAAGCAGTTAAGAAAAGTTAAGTGCCGGATGTGAAATCCGGCACCTGTCAGACTTAAGCCTGTTTAGCCGCTTCTGCAGCTTTAACGATCACTGCGAAGGCGTCAGCTTTCAGAGAAGCTCCGCCAACCAGCGCGCCGTCGATGTCCGGCTGAGCGAATAGTTCAGCAGCGTTAGACGCGTTTACAGAACCGCCGTACTGGATGATCACTTGTTCAGCGATATCAGCGTCAACTTTAGCGATGTGATCGCGGATGAATTTGTGAACAGCCTGCGCTTGCGCCGGAGTTGCAGATTTGCCAGTACCGATTGCCCATACTGGTTCGTAAGCGATAACTGCGCCTTCGAATGCTGCCGCACCCTGAGTTTTCAGCACTGCGTCGATCTGACGTGCGCAAACTTCTTCAGTTTTGCCCGCTTCGTTCTCAGCTTCAGTTTCGCCGATGCACAGAACCGGAGTCAGACCCTGCTCTTTCAGCACAGCGAATTTTTTCGCGATCAGTTCGTCAGACTCTTTGTGGTAAGTACGACGTTCAGAGTGGCCGATGATGATGTACTGTGCGCCGATGTCTTTCAGCATAGCAGCAGAGGTTTCACCGGTGAATGCGCCGGACAGGTTCAGATCCACGTTCTGCGCACCCAGCATGATGTGGCTGCCTTCAGCTTCACGCTTCGCCATATCGATGTACATTTCCGGTGGTGCGATTGCAACCGCACAGCCAGCAACACCTGCCAGCTCTTTACGCAGGTTAGAAACCAGCTCGTGAACCATGTGGCGGCTGCCGTTCAGTTTCCAGTTACCCATCACTAAAGGATGTCGCATTTTAATTCTCCACGCTTATAAGCGAATAAAGGAAGATGGCCGCCCCGCAGGGCAGCAGGTCTGTGAAACAGTATAGAGATTCATCGGCGCAAAGGCTTTGCTTTTTGTCATTTATTCAACCCTTCCAGCGTTTCAGATAGCGCCAGCTTAATCGGTTCAACAGCGAAGGTCAGCCCCTTTTCGCCGTTGTCCGCGACAACATAGCGCAACGCGCCTTCTGTCTCAGTGTAGTAACGTTTGTTTTTCCCCGCCGTAAGGAGTGACTGCAGCTTTTTCTGACTTTGTGTTTTGGTCATCAGCGGGGTGAGTGTGCGGATCATTGCTGCCATGTATTCCTGGGCTTTCGCTTTAGCGGCTTTTTGCTCTGGCCCCTGGATTGGCAGCCAGGTAATTTGAATGCTTTTGATTTTTAAGGTGCCGCGCTCAAGCGCCGTGGAAGCATACAAGTTCTCGTTAATTTTACTGGCGGCGCGAGTCAGGTTGGCTTTGTCGGGGCTGCTGTCGATGGCACGAAATTCGTTCAGTGGCAGATTGGGGTTCTGGCTGTTAAAGTCTTCTCGAAACTGGCTGATGGAGAGATCGAAAGTGGGGGCGCCAGCCAGCAGGTAGGGCGCTGTCGTTGCCGTGCCAGGCGATTGTGCGTGCACCGTTGCACTAACGGATAACACGGTAGATAAGAGAAAAAACACTGAACACCCTGACTTCATCGGCAGTACCTTTTGTTATGACTGGGTTCGATTAAAACGATATCTGTCGCCCTTGTCAAAAGGGTAGAATCCTGGAAAAGACAACCATCAAGGAACTTACATGACCATACAGCAATGGTTATTCTCATTTAAAGGGCGTATTGGACGCCGCGATTTCTGGATTTGGATTGGCCTCTGGATCGTTGGCATGTTGGTGCTTTTCTCACTGGCGGCTAAAAAATTACTCGATATCCAGACCGCCGCGTTTTGCCTTGTGTGCCTGTTATGGCCGACAGCGGCAGTGACGGTGAAACGACTGCACGATCGTGGGCGTTCTGGCGCATGGGCATTTCTGATGATTGTAGCGTGGATGCTTCTGGCGGGTAACTGGGCGATTTTACCGGGCGTGTGGCAATGGGCGGTGGGGCGGTTTATTCCGACGTTGATTCTGGTGATGATGCTTATCGATCTTGGCGCATTTGTCGGCACCCAGGGCGCAAATAAATTTGGTAAAGATACCCTGGACGTAAAGTATAAGTCTGAGAATAAATCAAGCCATTAATCCGCAATATATCTCTTATTGCTATTTTTATCCGGGATCGTTATTTCCATATTGCAAATGACGATACCCGGAAAATCTCCCTCATTTCCTAACCTTAATCAATATCAAAAAAAATGGTAATCCATAAGATCATTACTTGTTTGTTCTTCCCTTAACGGCGCATTATTCTTAAGTGGCAATCGACAGAGAGGCGAATATACAGAGGTGCCCTATGAAAGATGTCGTAGATAAATGCAGTACTAAAGGATGTGCGATTGATATCGGTACGGTGATTGATAACGACAACTGTACAAGCAAACTTTCGCGCTTTTTTGCTACCCGCGAAGAAGCAGAGTCCTTTATGACCAAACTGAAAGAGCTTGCAGCCACTGCATCCTCTGCGGATGAAGGCGCCAGCATGGCCTATAAGATTAAAGATCTGGAGGGGCAAGTCGAGCTTGATGCAGCTTTCACCTTCTCATGCCAGGCCGAGATGATTATTTTTGAGTTATCACTGCGTTCACTTGGTTAATGGAGTTAAACATGGCTTATAAACACATTGGCGTGGCAATTTCCGGGAATGAAGAAGATGCCCTACTGGTGAACAAAGCCCTGGATCTCGCCAGACATAATGACGCTCATCTGACGTTAATTCATATTGATGATGGCTTAAGTGAGTTGTATCCGGGTATCTACTTCCCCGCAACAGAAGATATTCTTCAACTATTGAAAGATAAGTCAGATAACAAACTGTATAAGCTGACGAAAAATATTCAGTGGCCGAAAACGAAACTGCGCATTGAGCGCGGAGAAATGCCGGAAACACTGCTGGAAATTATGCAAAAAGAGCAGTGTGACCTCCTTGTTTGTGGTCACCACCACTCGTTTATCAACCGTTTGATGCCGGCATATCGCGGGATGATCAATAAGTTGAGTGCGGATCTCTTGATCGTGCCATTTATCGACAAGTAACCGCTTACCAGTAATGCTCCGCTGTCATGTGACCCGGTCGGCGACGTAAATGTTTCGTCATCTGCCGGGTCTCTTTCAGCAGTTGTTGCGTATCGCGCACCATCTGTGGATTACCACACAGCATCACATGGCTGGTTTCTTTATTCATTGGCAGTCCAACCGCGTTTTCCAGTTCACCGCTTTCAATTAACGCCGGTATTCGCCCGGTGAGTGAGCCCGCTGCCGTTTCCCGACTGACAACCGTCTGAATGCGCAGTTTTCCTTCGTAGCGTTTTTCCAGTTCCTGCATCAGTGGCAAATAGCTTAAGTCGGAGGCATAACGCGCGGCGTGAACCAGTACCAAATTTTTGAAGCGATCTAAATCTTTGCCTAATTGCAGAATCGACAAATAAGGGCCAATCGCTGTACCGGTTGCCAGCATCCATAGCGTTTCGCAATCTGGTACTTCATCCAGAACAAAAAAGCCAGCCGCTTCGCTAACCACCTGCACTTCGTCACCCGGTTTTAGCGCCGCCAGTCGCGGGCTTAATTTGCCATCAGGGACGGTGACCAGATAAAACTCCAGGTCGGGATTGTCGGGAGAATTAACGTAAGAGTAGGCGCGCTGGACGCGTTCGCCGTCAATTTCAAGGCCAAGTTTGGTGAATTGTCCGGCGGTAAATGGAAGTACCGGAGCGTGAACGGTGAGACTAAACAGGGCGTCGGTCCAGTTCTGCACTTTAGTGACTTTGCCTGTTACCCAATCAGCCATGTTTCTCTCCTGTTTTGATTGACTTGCCTTATCTTCGTTCTCCGGACAAAAAAATTCCAGTCCCGAAGGACTGGAAGGCTCAATCGATCAAATGACTCAGAGAATATGCACCTGCATTTCCGGGTCTTTGCGATCCAGATAGTGAATCGACTGAATGCGGCGAATGGTGCGTGACTTACCACGAATCAGCAGCGTTTCGGTGGTGGCGATATTGCCTTTGCGGCTAATCCCTTCCAGCAGATCGCCTTTGGTGATACCGGTGGCAGAGAAGATGATGTTATCGCTACGCGCCATATCGCCCAGACGCAGTACTTTACCGGCTTCAATGCCCATTGCTTTGCAGCGCGCCAGCTCCTGCTCGCCAATGCGACGATTCTCTTCGTTGTCGCCTTTGACGTCATGACGTGCCAGCAGACGGCCATTCATGTCGCCATCTAATGCGCGGATCACCGCCGCAGACACCACACCTTCTGGCGCGCCGCCAATACCGTACAGCACGTCAACTTCGCTGTCTGGCATACAGGTGAGAATCGAGGCTGCGACATCGCCATCAGGAATGGCAAATACGCGCACGCCGAGTTGCTGCATTTCTGCGATAACCGCGTCGTGGCGCGGTTTCGCCAGAATAGTGACCGTCAGTTCGCTTAACGGTTTGCCGAGTGCCGCCGCAACATTGCGCAGGTTATCCGCCAGCGGCAGATTCAGGTCGATGATGCCTTTGGCACCAGGTCCGACGATCAACTTCTCCATATACATATCCGGCGCATTGAGGAAGCAGCCCTTATCGCCCACAGCCAGCACCGCCAGCGCGTTAGCCTGACCCATCGCCGTCATGCGCGTGCCTTCAATCGGATCAACAGCAATATCCACCGCATCACCGCGACCAGTACCGACTTTTTCACCAATATAGAGCATCGGTGCTTCGTCGATTTCGCCTTCACCAATGACGATGGTGCCGTCAATGTTGACCTGGTTGAGCATAATACGCATGGCGTTTACCGCCGCGCCGTCAGCGGTGTTTTTATCGCCGCGTCCTAACCATTTGTAGCCAGCCAGCGCCGCAGATTCGGTGACGCGGGAAAATTCGATGGCAAGTTCTCGTCTCATAGCAAACTCTAAGCAGTAAGGAATGGCGCGAAGTGTAGCACAGGGGAAGGGAGGGATTATTGATGTGTGCGGGGTTGCCCCCGCACGGTTTCAGAGTCTGCATGATGCCGGATGCGGCGTGAACGCCTTATCCCGCCTACACAAAATGGCATCGGCTCGTAGGCCTGATAAGACGCGTAAGCGTCGCATCAGGCGATCAGCATCAGGCAATCGTTCAGATGCCTGGCATCACTCCTCGTGTTCTTCCCACGCCATCGCGCGTTTAACCGCTTTTTTCCAGCCTGCGTAACGGTAATTACGCTCGGTGGTTTCGATGCCAGGGCGGAACTCGCGTTCAATCACCGCTTTCTCTTGCAGCTCGTCAAGGTTCTGCCAGAAGCCAACCGCCAGACCAGCAAGATAGGCTGCACCCAATGCGGTCACTTCGCGCACTTCCGGGCGCTCAACGCGCGTGCCGAGGATGTCAGACTGGAACTGCATCAGGAAATTGTTCGCCACCGCGCCGCCATCCACGCGCAGTGCGTGCAGACGAATGCCGGAGTCGGCCTGCATTGCTTCCAGTACGTCACGCGTCTGATAAGCAATAGACTCCAGCGTCGCGCGGATGATGTGGTTAGCATTCACCCCACGAGTCAGACCGAAAATCGCCCCGCGCGCATACGGGTCCCAGTACGGCGCGCCCAGGCCGGTAAAGGCCGGAACGACATATACGCCGTTGGTATTTTGCACTTTGGTGGCAAAGTATTCGGAATCGTCGGCGTCGCTAATCAGTTTCATTTCATCGCGCAGCCACTGAATGGACGCGCCCGCCATAAATACCGCGCCTTCCAGCGCATAATTCACTTCGCCAGTCGGGCCACAGGCGATGGTGGTCAGCAGGCCATTTTCTGATGTCACCGCTTTCTCACCGGTATTCATCAGCATAAAGCAGCCTGTACCATAGGTATTCTTCGCCATCCCTTCTTTAACGCACAACTGACCGAATAGCGCCGCCTGCTGATCACCCGCGATCCCGGCGATCGGAATACGCGTGCCGCCTTTACCGCCGATGTTGGTCTGACCGTACACTTCCGAAGAGCGACGCACTTCAGGCAGCATCTCGCGCGGGATATCCAGTGCGTCGAGCATTTTGTCGTCCCAGTCCAGAGTATGGATGTTGAACAACATGGTGCGAGACGCGTTGGTGTAATCGGTCACGTGAACGCGACCTTGAGTCATTTTCCAGATTAGCCAGGTATCAACCGTACCAAACAGCAGTTCACCACGACGCGCACGCTCGCGGGAGCCTTCCACATGGTCGAGGATCCACTTCACTTTGGTGCCAGAGAAGTACGGGTCAATGACCAGACCGGTGTTATTACGAATGTACTCTTCCATGCCATCGCGCTTGAGATGCTCGCAGATCTCAGCGGTACGACGGCACTGCCAGACAATGGCGTTATAGATAGGCTTGCCGGTTTCTTTTTCCCAGACGATAGTGGTTTCTCGCTGGTTAGTAATCCCAATAGCTGCAATTTGATCGGAACTGATATCGGCTTTCGCCAGCACTTCTACCAGCGTAGAGCTTTGGGTGGCCCAGATTTCCATTGGGTCGTGTTCTACCCAGCCTGGTTTTGGGTAGATTTGCTCAAATTCGCGCTGTGACACGCTAATGATGTTGGCATCGTGATCCATCACGACTGCGCGGGAGCTGGTGGTGCCCTGGTCGAGCGCAACGATATATTTTTTTTCAGTCATGTTTAATTGTCCCGTAGTCACATTACAGTGAAGCTTTTTGTTCTGAAGGAGTTGTGATCTCCTTTTCTTCCACAACACAGATATCGCAAGGCAAATGGCGGCCAATCAGTTTGCGGTAGGCAAATGCACCTACAATCGCGCCAACGATAGGGCCAAAAAGCGGCACAAGGAAGTAAGGAATGTCTCTGCCGCCGGTAAAGGCGACCTTGCCCCAGCCCGCCAGCCAGGCAAAGACTTTCGGACCGAAGTCACGTGCTGGGTTCATGGCAAAGCCCGTCAATGGACCCATAGATGCGCCGATGACCGCAATCAGTAGACCAATCAACAACGGTGCCAATGGCCCACGCGGTACACCGTTACCATCGTCCGTGAGCGCCAGGATCAGCCCCATCAGAATAGCGGTAATCACCATTTCAACTGCGAAAGCCTGCACAAAATTGATATGAGGGTTAGGGTAAGTAGAGAATGTGCCCGCCAGATCAACACTTTCGACGCTGCCGCGAACAATATGATGGGTCTGTTCGAAGTCGAGGAATAAATTGTAGTAAAGCCCGTAAACTAATGCCGCAGCGCAGAAAGCACCGGCAACTTGTGAAATGATAAAAGGAATAACTTTTCGCTTGTCGAAACAGGCAAACAGCCACAACGCAATAGTGACAGCGGGATTAAGATGCGCGCCGGAAACCCCTGCGGTCAGGTAGATGGCCATTGCCACCCCTAGTCCCCAAATGACACTGATTTCCCACTGACCAAAAGACGCACCAGCGACTTTAAGTGCTGCAACGCAACCCACACCGAAAAAAATCAACAACCCGGTCCCTAGGAATTCGGCAATGCACTGGCCTTTCAAGGTTGATGTTTGACTCATAATCGGATCCTGAAGAGTTAATGTTTGTTGTAAGCGTGAAAGTCACTGACGTTCACGATGCTTGTAGGCATCCTGTGAATTTATCGTTAACGAGCAAAAACGAGAAATATCGAAATCAAAATGTGTGTGCCGCGTCATAAAATGAGCGTTATCGCGCCATTTGTTTCACATCTTCTTACATGATGCACGTTTGTTAAATCATTCTTGCAACAAATTTTTTAACATTTTCGATTCACGTGGGTTATGTCACCAGGAGAAGGATGAAAAGTGTGGCAAACCGGAATCTGCAAGGCGTGCTGCTGGACAGAGATGGCGCGGCTTCATACAATCGGAGCTAACGAAAACGTGCACGTATTTATTAAGGCGTCACCGATAATCGGGACGAGGATATATATCCATCAACGCCTTGCAATTCAGGAGAGGTATGACAATGTCATTAGAAGTGTTTGAGAAACTGGAAGCAAAAGTACAGCAGGCGATTGATACCATCACTTTGTTGCAGATGGAAATCGAAGAGCTGAAAGAAAAGAACAACTCACTGTCGCAGGAAGTTCAAAATGCCCAGCATCAGCGCGAAGAGCTGGAGCGTGAGAACAACCATCTGAAAGAACAGCAGAACGGCTGGCAGGAACGTCTGCAGGCCCTGCTGGGTCGCATGGAAGAGGTCTGATTACGCTTCATCTTTCGCGTAATTGATTTACTGTGTAGGCAACAGGTAACGCAGAAAAAAGGCACCTTGCGGTGCCTTTTTTATCACTCGATATCCAGCGGATCTTCAGAAAGAATAATCCCGGTATTGTCGGCATAGAGATGGTCGCCGGAGAAGAAGGTGACGCCGCCAAAGTTGACGCGGACATCGCTTTCGCCAATGCCTTCGCCAACAGCACCGACCGGAATTACGGCCATCGCCTGGATGCCGATATCCAGCTCTTCCAGGTCATCTACCTGACGCACCGCGCCGTAAATGACCAGGCCTTCCCATTCATTTTGTACTGCCAGACGCGCCAGTTCAGCATCGACCAGTGCGCGACGAACAGAACCACCGCCATCGACGACAAGAACACGACCACGACCATTCTGTTCGAGCAGATCATACAGCAACCCGTTGTCCTCGAAACATTTTACCGTGATGATTTGTCCGCCAAACGACGCCCGTCCACCAAAGTTGGAGAACAGCGGTTCCACGACGTTGACATCTTCTTGATAGATGTCACAAAGCTCGGAAGTATCGTATTTCATAGGCTTAACATTCAGTTGCTGCGAGAATTTTCAGTATATCGCGCTATGTGGGTTGTTGGCAAAATCATCAATTGTTAATTGATATTTGTCAGTTATGCTGCCCACTGGCTTAGGAATATCCCTAAAACAAACAGCAAGTTAGTCAGTAATGCGCCCTTGACAGTGCGTTCCAGCATTGGTCGCATCGCTACCGGATCCATTTCACGCATCACATAACGAGCCTGTTTCACCAGTAACGGCGTTGCCAGCAGGAACAACCAGCCCCACAGGCTGTGCAGCGAAAAGAGATTAAACAGCGCCAGGCACACCAGTGAGCCGATCAGCAGGCAGGCATGGTAACGACGCGCGTTTACTGCACCTAAGCGCACCACCAGCGTGTTTTTGCCATTCTCGCGGTCGCTATTGATATCACGCAGGTTATTAATATTCAGAACCGCTGTTGCCAGCAGGCCACAGGCGGTCGCCGGAAGGATCAATGCCGGAATCAACGTATGCGCCTGCAAATACCAGCTCCCCATCACGCTCAACCAGCCAAAGAAAACCAGTACGGAAATATCACCCAGACCGATATAACCATAAGGGCGATTGCCCACGGTGTAGGTGATTGCGGCGATGATCGACAACCCGCCCAGAATCAGGAAGCCGACAAAATCGGCCAGCGTATGGCACGCCACTGCGACCAGCGCCAGTCCGGAGAGACAGATGAGCACGACGGTAATGATGAGCGCCCGTTTCATCTCTTGCTGGGTAATAACCCCTTTTTGCATACCACGTAGTGGTCCGATACGGTCAGGTTTGTCGCTGCCTTTGACGGCATCGCCGTAATCATTGGCGAGGTTAGAAAGGATCTGTAATAGCCCGGCGGTAATCAGTGCCAGCAGGGCGACCAGCGGATCGAAGTGACCTTGCCACCATGCCAGCGCCGTCCCGACGATAATTGCAGCAAAGGCGAGGGGGAGGGTTTTAGGTCGTAAACTTTCCAGCCACGCCTGAGTTCGGCTAATTTGTTGTTCAGTCATAATACGCGCCAATAAAAATGGGGCCTTTCAGCCCCATCAAACAATGATGAAAATGATTGAACGCGATTATAGGATAAAACGGCTCAGATCTTCATCTGCCACCAACGCATCCAGATGTTTGCTCACATAATCTGCGTCAATGGTGATAGTTTGACCGCTTAAATCGCTGGCGTCGTAGGAAATCTCTTCCATTAAACGCTCCAGAACGGTATGTAAACGGCGTGCACCGATGTTTTCGGTAGATTCGTTCACCTGCCATGCCGCTTCCGCGATACGCTTAATACCGGAATCCGTAAATTCGATATTCACGCCTTCGGTCGCCATCAGTGCTTTGTACTGCACGGTGATAGAGGCATTCGGTTCGGTCAGAATGCGCTCGAAGTCGCTGGTGGTCAGCGCCTGGAGTTCGACGCGGATCGGCAGACGACCTTGCAGTTCCGGGATCAGGTCAGACGGTTTCGCTACCTGGAATGCGCCAGAAGCGATAAACAGAATGTGGTCAGTTTTGACCATCCCGTGTTTGGTAGAAACGGTGCAACCTTCTACCAGCGGCAGCAGGTCACGCTGAACGCCTTCACGAGAAACATCCGGACCGGAAGACTCGCCGCGCTTACAGATTTTGTCGATTTCGTCGATAAACACGATCCCGTGCTGCTCAACGGCGTCGATAGCGTCTTGCTTCAGTTCTTCCGGATTCACCAGTTTCGCCGCTTCTTCTTCAATCAGCAGCTTCATGGCGTCTTTGATTTTCAGCTTACGCGCTTTTTGTTTCTGACCGCCCAGGTTCTGGAACATGGATTGCAGCTGGCTGGTCATCTCTTCCATTCCCGGAGGCGCCATAATTTCAACGCCCATCGGTGCTGCGGCAAGATCGATCTCGATTTCTTTGTCATCGAGCTGGCCTTCACGCAGTTTTTTGCGGAATGCCTGACGGGCAGCGGACGGCTCCTGCTGCTGTTCGGTCTGTCCCCAGTTGTTTTTGGCCGGTGGGATCAGCACGTCGAGAATACGTTCTTCTGCCAGTTCTTCAGCGCGATAACGGTTTTTCTCGATAGCTTGTACGCGCACCATTTTCACGGCGGCATCGGTCAGGTCGCGGATAATAGAATCGACTTCTTTACCCACATAACCGACTTCGGTGAATTTGGTCGCTTCAACTTTGATGAACGGCGCGTTAGCCAGTTTTGCCAGACGACGGGCGATTTCAGTTTTACCGACGCCGGTCGGGCCGATCATCAGGATATTTTTCGGGGTCACTTCATGGCGCAGCTCTTCGTTGAGCTGCATACGGCGCCAGCGGTTACGCAGAGCAATCGCCACAGAACGCTTGGCGTTGTCCTGGCCGATGATGTGCTTATCCAGCTCGCTGACGATTTCGCGTGGGGTCATTTCAGACATGGGAGATCCTTACGCTTTGTAGCTTAATTCTTCGATGGTGTGGAAATGGTTGGTATAGATGCAAATGTCGCCTGCAATATCCAACGCCTTTTCAGCAATTTCACGGGCGCTAAGTTCAGTGTTTTCTAACAGCGCGCGCGCCGCCGCCTGGGCATAAGGGCCGCCGGAGCCGATAGCAATAAGATCGTTTTCTGGCTGCACCACGTCACCGTTACCGGTGATGATAAGCGATGCAGTTTCATCTGCGACTGCCAGCAGTGCTTCAAGTTTGCGCAACATGCGATCGGTACGCCAGTCTTTTGCCAGTTCAACGGCCGCTTTAACCAGATGACCCTGATGCATTTCCAGCTTACGTTCAAACAGTTCGAACAGCGTAAAAGCATCCGCAGTACCGCCCGCAAAGCCCGCGATGACTTTGTCGTTGTACAGACGGCGGACCTTTTTCACGTTGCCTTTCATTACGGTATTGCCCAACGTGGCCTGACCATCACCAGCGATGACCACATGGCCGTTACGGCGTACGCTTACTATAGTTGTCACGAGCTGACCCCTTGGTTACGAATACAGAGTACAAACCCCGTACAAAAGTACGGGGCATAATGCAATTATAGATGGGGGGGATTTTGAGGGTTTCAACCCCCGGCAGCGAGCCGAATGCAGTTTGTATGACCCGCCATCTTCAACCGATTGAGGGTGCTGTCTGCGTTCTCTTTGCCTTTCACCGGGCCAATGACCACACGATTCCAGCCATTGTTGGTGGTAATTTTCGAGTCAAAGCCTTCGAACGCCAGCTGAGCACGTACTGTCTCTGCCTGTTCTGCCCCTCTGAACGAACCGCACTGTACCATCCAGCGGCGTTCATCTTTTTTCTCCGCCGTCGGTTTTGGCGCGTCAGCGGCACGAGTAACCGGCGCAGCTTGCTGCGGCTTCGACTGCGCGGTCGTGTGCGCAGGGGTTTGCAGCAGATCCTGGTACGGCTGCTGAGTAGACGCCGGTTTAGACTGGCGCGGTTGCGCCTGTACCGGCGCGGCTTGCGACGTACGCGTCTGCTGCTGCCAGCTTTGTTCAGTCGTACGCGACTGCTGAGCCAGGCGTTGCTGTTCCGCTAACTGCTGCGCCTGACGCTGGCGTTGTAGCGTTTGCTGGCGCTGTTCTGGCGTTTGCTCATTCCACGGAACTTCAACTAACTGCGTTGGCTGCTGGCGCATATCGGCCTGCATTTGTTCAAGAAGCTGGCGCTGTTCTGGTGTCAGTTGCTCCGGCGTTTTTACTTCACCACCGGCAGAAGGTTCTGTTGGCGCACGCACACCCGGCTGGCGACTTTCCAGCTCTTTAATGTAGCGCCAGCGTTCTTCCGGTTTCGGAGGTAGTCCGTTTCCGGTCACTTTCTGGCTTTGCAGCGTCTCGGACTCTTCTTTCTTGTGATGCGTAATGAAGTACAGACCACCGATAAAGGTCACAAGAACGGCGGCAGCAATAGCGACCATTGCGGGAGAAACCGCAGGCAGATTTCGTTGCTTTTTCCGTGAGGTACTCTTTTTTCGCCGCGAAGGTGCCGGTTGGCTGCGGCGTACATAATCTCGTTGTGCCACTATCGTTTCGCTGTATTTATTCGTTCGTCAGCCCGCCATGTTACTTAAGCGGCGGGCCTTTGACCAGTCACGGAAGCCTTAAAGGTTTACTTTAAGTCAATGTGCGTGTCGATCCCCGGATAATAAGCTCGCAGTCCATTAAACGTGAGCCACTGCCGACCGTTTGCCCCTGCATTTGGTCAAGCAATAACAACATTGCCTCGCGACCAATTTCATAGCGCGGCTGTGCGATGGTTGTCAGTGGCGGATCACAAAATTGCGTCAGGTCGATGTTATCAAAACCGATTATGGAAAGGTCATCAGGAACTTTCAGCCCCTGACGTTTTGCCTGCGAAAGTGCGCCAAGTGCCATCACATCGCTATGACAGAAAACAGCAGTTGGCGGTTGCGGAAGGTCGAGCAACTGCTGCATGGCTTTGCTTCCGGCGTCGAAGGTGAAGTCGCCACGGGCGATGTATTGTGGATCAACCATAATTCCGCAGCGACGCAGAGCCTGAACGTAGCCTTGCAGGCGATAGTGACACAGCGGCATTTCTTCCGGCCCAGCAATACAGCCGATCAATTTATGCCCCTGTTCATACAGGTAATTTACCGCATCAAATGCAGCGGTCAGGTTGTCGATATGAACTGTAGGCAGTTCCAGCTCCGGTGCAAATTCGTTCGCCATCACCATCGGCGGCAGATTACGCTGTTCCTCAATGCTGGCATCAAACGGCAGCCTTGAACCGAGCAGCAACATGCCATCAATTTGCTTAGTGATTATCAAATCGATAAAGGTTTTTTCCTGCTGGTTTTGATGTGCACAGTCGCCAATCAGTACCAGATACCCATGACTTGCTGCCGTAATTTCGATTCCGCGAATAATTTCGCTAAAGAAGGGATCACAGATATCCGGGACAATCACCAGAATGGTGCGGGACTCATTACGCTTGACGTTACGCCCCATCGGCTGCGGTAAATAACCCACATCCCGGGCGGCTTTTTCAACCCGGTTACGAGTCGCCAGGGAGACCTTATCTGGATTCATTAACGCTCGGGAGACGGTTGCCGTAGAGACTTTTGCTTTCAGGGCGACGTCTTTCATGGTTGCGGCAGTTTCCTGCTTCTTCGCTTTCACTCTCACTCCTCGCCTGGCACGTCAGGCGTACTACATCCGTGTTTACTTCACATCGGCAACATTTTTAGCAGATAGCGCGTGAAAACGGTTACAGAATTTTCATGAAAAGTGTGATGAATATTTAATTTTTCGATCCGCCTCGCATCGTTAGCGGTTTAACCCTCAATAGGATCGACATCCAGCACCCATTTCACTTTCCGTGAATCCGGTATTGTATTAATAAGCGCCAGCGTACCGTTAATGATGTGCTGTAAGCGCACGCGGGAAGGATGTTGCAGCAGGATCTGCCAGCGCCAGCGACCGCCACGTTTGGGTGCCAGTGCTGGAACCGGGCCGAGAACCCACAGTTTCTCATCCGCCAGCGGACTGGAGAGGATGAGATTTCGCAACTGTTGCAGGAACAGCGGCGCGTGCTGATTGTTATGATCTTCGGCGCGCACAATCACGTGGCTGGTCCACGGTGGTAGCTGCATCATACGCCGCTCGGCCAGCGCCTGTTCTGCAAAGGCGTCATAGCCTTTATAGAGCAATGTTTGCAAGAGAGGATGTTCCGGATGATGCGTTTGCAGCACCACTTCGCCCTGTTTACCGGCACGCCCCGCACGACCAGCGACCTGGGTGTAAAGCTGGGCGAAACGTTCTGCGGATCGAAAATCGGCAGAAAACAGCGCACCGTCCACGTCCAGTAATGCCACAAGTGTGACATCCGGAAAGTGGTGACCTTTCGCCAGCATTTGCGTGCCAATCAAAATCCGCGCGCCGCCGCGATGTACTTCCGCCAGTTGTTGTTCCAGCGCACCTTTGCGGCTGGTAGTGTCACGATCAATACGTGAAATGGGTACACCAGGGAACATCGGGGCAAGCGTCTGCTCAAGCTGCTCGGTGCCCAGGCCCACCGGCACAAGATGCGTGGAGCCGCAGGAAGGGCACTGGCGCGGCACTGGGCGCTGGCTGTCGCAGTGATGACAGCGCAGATGCTGCTGCGCCTGATGCAATGTGTAGTAGTGATCGCAACGCGGGCATTCGGCTATCCAGCCACAGTCGTGGCACAGCAGCGCAGGCGCAAAACCCCGGCGGTTAAGAAAGAGGATAACCTGGTTGTCGGCCTGTAAATGCTGGCGCATACGGCTGATCAACGCCGGAGCCAGCCCCGCCTGCACCTTCTGACCTTTTAAATCCAGCACGTGTTGAATTGCCGGACGCGCATTACCCGCCCGACGCGTCAGGCGCAGCAGACGGTATTTTTTCTGCTGCACGTTGCATAACGTTTCAAGTGCCGGCGTTGCCGAACCGAGAATAATTGGGATTTGCTCACTGTGCGCGCGATACACCGCCAGGTCGCGGGCATGGTAGCGCCAGCCTTCCTGTTGCTTGTAGGAGCTGTCGTGCTCTTCATCGATGACAATCACGCCGAGATTTTTAAACGGTGTAAACAGCGCGGAGCGGGTGCCAATCACAATCGCCGCCTCGCCATTTTTCGCTTTTAGCCACGCCGAAAGGCGTTCGCTGTCGTTCAGGCCAGAATGCAGAACTTCCACGGGGGCATTAAAGCGTTCACGAAAACGGGCGATAGTTTGCGGTGTCAGGCCGATTTCCGGCACCATTACCAGCGCCTGTTTGCCCTGGGCGAGCACGTTTTCCAGCACGCTTAGATAAACTTCCGTTTTACCGGAGCCGGTGACGCCCGCCAGCAGCCAGGCGGAAAAGGTATCTGCCGCGCTATGGATGGCGCCAACGGCGGTGGCTTGTTCAGTATTCAGTCGCAACCGCTCGCCAGAAACGGCGTAGTTCGTTCGCCAGTCACTAAACTCTGGTGTTTCACTTGCTAAATCACACAGACCTTTTTTGCGCAGTGCCTGTAGCGCGGCATCATTAAATTCGAGAGTGGCAACCTGGTCGCGCCAGATTTTCCCTTGTCGCAATGCCGCCAGTGCCTGTTGTTGCTTTGGCGAACGTTTCAGGCTGTTGATATCTACCGCCTGACCGTGCTCGGTGGCAAACCAGTACCACATGGGCGCGTTCGCTGCAGGTCGCCCCTGGCGCAGTAAAATCGGCAAGGCATGAAACAACACATCGCCAATTGGATGATGATAATAATCCGCCGCCCATAGCAGTAATCGCCAGACGGAGTGAGTAAATACCGGCTCAACGTCCAGCACTTCAACTACCGCTTTTAGCTCGTTGAGCGGCAGCTCGCTGACATCGCTAACGGACACCACAATCCCGATGCGCTCCTGCTGTTTACCAAACGGCACGCGCACGCGACACCCGGCTTTAACCGTCATGCCTTCAGGCAGCAGATAGTCAAAGGTTCGGGGAAGCGGAACGGGCAAGGCAACGTGAGCAACGGGCATAGCATCATCCTGACTTGAAATTCGGTGGAACAGTATACACATTGCCGTAGAGGAGTGCGGATCAGTTTGCATACGCTGGTTAATTTCTGTATGATTCGGCGCCTTTGATACGAAATGATCGTATTGAAACTATACTTTAAACATCGCGTGGTGTCTGGCGTTAGGGCTGGAAGAGCGACGCGGCCTTAAACCGAGGTTTTCCCATGAAAAAAGATATTCACCCGAAATACGAAGAAATTACTGCTAGCTGCTCTTGCGGTAACGTAATGAAAATCCGCTCCACCGTTGGTCATGACCTGAACCTCGACGTGTGCAGCAAGTGCCACCCGTTCTTCACTGGCAAACAGCGTGATGTTGCTACCGGTGGCCGTGTTGACCGCTTCAACAAGCGTTTCAGCATCCCGGGCAGCAAATAAGACCGGATTTCCGAAAAAAGCGCCGCACGGCGCTTTTTTTGTGCCTGAAAACCTACATTATCAACATAACTCATTGAGTTTGTGTCTTTTTATCTTTCTTCTCATAGCGAAAATCCATTTTATCAATACCGTATTTTTTCATGCGCAAATACAGCTTTTTCCTGGGTATCTGAAAGTAATCGGCAACGTCGTTGATACGACCCTGATGGAAGTTGAGAGCATCAATAATTATTTGTCTTTCATAAGATTCTACGAGTTCATCCAGCGGGGCTGGATCCGTCTCCATCATCTGCAAACTGACCGAATCGTCCAGCATTAAAACGCCGACTGCCACCAGTTCTGCCGCATTCACCAATTCAATAATATTACCAGGCCAGGTACGCGCCATCAGTCGCTTATAAAAAGCTTTTCCCAGCAGTGGCTGCTGGCGATTTAATCGTTTACAGGTGAGGGTCAGATAATGGTGAAAAATAGGTTCAATATCCCCCGGACGCTGGCAGAGTGGTGGGCATTCAATGTGGGTGAGTGAAAAAAGAAAATACAATGCAGGAATAATTTTTTGTGCGGCAGCCAGTTCAGCCAGAGGGCTTTGATTAACAACAATCAGACGAAATGACCGATCCTGGGGTCTTTCCTGGTACTGGATCAAGGCGCGCTGATTTTCTGGCGTTAAATGCTCAAGTTCTTTTAATAACAGCGTGCCACCTTCTGCTTCTTTCACCCATTCTTCCAACGGCTGCTGGCTATTGGCGCTGAGTGTGCGTTCAATTAAAGGTCTTTCCTTGCGAGAACTAAATTGATGAAGATAGTGGGCGGCTAATGTTCTTCCTGTGCCAGGTTCGCCGTAAAAGCAGACGGGAAGATCGGTTTCTGCCAGCGTTTCAAGCTGTTGACGTGTCTGGCGAATCCAACCACTGTTACCGATTAAGTGCCGATTAAACTGAGCGTGTCGCCATTTTTTTTGTTCCAGATAAGCTTCACGTTCAGCCAGTGCTTTTTCGATAAGTGAGAGAAATTGTTCTGGATTGATCGGCTTTTGCAGGAAATCCCACGCTCCCTTTTTTACTGCTTCAACGGCCATGGGGACATCGCCATGCCCGGTGATCATCAGAATGGGAAGATGAGGGTCGATAAGCATTATTTTTTCCAGCAGCGTGATGCCTGAAATATCCGGCATACAAACGTCGCACACCACGATGCCTTCCCACGTATTTTGCAGTAATTGTAGAGCCTCAGAAGGGTTGCTACAGGTACATACGACATAACCCTCTTGCTGTAAGAGAGTGCTGTAGGCTAGCAGAACATCATTGTCGTCATCAATTAACAGAATTGTTGGGGTAGTGTCTGTCATGCTTAAAGTTTCCTGAAACGTAGAATAACCAGCGCATGGCGGTCGAGAGTTGACGCGATATATAACTCTCCCTGGCACTGGCGCATAATAGAATGGCTAATCGAAAGGCCAATACCCAAACCTACAGCTTTGTCCGTGGTAAAAGGCGTTAATAGTCGATCAGCCAGATGCACTGGCCAGCCTTTTCCATTATCAGCAATATATAGCGTTACAGTGGAGGCTTCTTCTTCAAAGCTGATGGTTATTGTGGGTGATTGCTCCAGACTGGCTTCCAGGGCATTCGTAAACAAATTAACTAAAACTTGTTGAATCAAGACATCATCACCATAAACGGCAGGGAAATTATCAGGGTAGTGAAGAGAGGCCTTCTGTGATCGATGTTTCAACGCCAGAAGTTCCCAGGACGAATAAATTACCTGCTGTAAATTGATTGCACCGCCAGCCAGTTCACTATCTCGACGGCGGGCGAAGTTGCGCAATCTTTTAACGATGTTATCCATGCGCTCGACTAACGATCGCATAGTAACAATATAATTTTTCACCAAACCAACGTCTTGTTGTTCCAGCGCGCGGTTGGCGCTGAAAAGATACATAGATAAGGCATTAAGTGGTTGATTAATTTCATGTGCCAGTGTTGTCATTGTCTGCCCAACCACGGCCAGTTTTGCAGTTTGGATCAATTCACTTTGCGTTGTACGAAGGTTTTTTTCTGTCGCGATACGCTCGCATATTTCCTGTCCCAGTTGACGTTGCTGTTGATTAATTTTCTCAATGGTCTGGCGGAGCAGGTTGGCAATTCTCCCAAGTTCATCGTTACCGGAGACAGGGATATCAGCATCGAGTTCACCATTGCTTAACTTGACAACGGAATCATTCAGTAACCGAAATCGGCGGATCATTCTGGGACGAATGTAGAGGTAATTTACCAGAATAACGAACAGTAAGGCGGTAACCATAGCTGCCAAAATCAATAACCCGCTGATTTGCATTATTTTTTCCAATCGTAGATTGAATGTTTGTAATTGTTGATGGCTATTACCTAATTGCGTTTCTAATTGAGCACGTATTTGCGTAAATACACGCTCTTTATCCCCGATAGTACTCATGAGAGTTTGTTGAGCTTGTTGCCAGGCAGCCAGGGTTCCGGGTAGATAATTTTGCTGAGTACCCAGTTCCCACAAGGAATAAACTGTCTGGTGTAATGTGATGGTACTGGAATAAGAAGATAACGACCGCACATTTTCGTCAATGCTGTGTTTCAAAAAATTCAAATACTGAATATGTTGTTTCAACGCGTCTATATCTCTGCTATGCGTGTTAAGCATCTCCTTTAGCGTACTGACGATTTGGGTTTCTATATGTGAAAGTTCGAAAACGAGCTGCAATTCTTTTTGAATAGTTTGCTGAGCATTTTGCAAACTCTCTTTTTCGGGCAGATCTTTTCGTTGGCTGAGTTGATTTAGCAACGACGATTGTTGCCAACTTAAATCCTGGGTAAGTGAGTTGAGTTCATTATTAAAGTCATCATGCAGCCAGTTAACTCTTGAGGATATAACGTCGAGTTTTCCTTTTTCCTGATTGTTGTTGTTCAATGCGTTATCGAGCTTGTTAAGCAGTCTGTCACTACTGGCGACCTGTTGGTTAAGCGCACGTTGATGTACTGAATCAAGATGAGGATTAATGGCCTTAATTTTCTGTAGCCGTTGTTCAATTTGCTTCCTCACCTGAAGACGACTAGCGGTATTGGTGGTTTGTTGCAGCTCATTAAATTCGTTTACCAATGCGGTGAGGTTTTCTTCAAAAAGAAATGAAGCCTGAATCCTCGGGAAATAATCATCAAGCGCGTAGCGAACCTGAGAATTTTGTTCATACCAGGAATAGAGGCTGACTACGCTAACGAATAGCGTAAGAATGGCGCTAAAAACAAAGGCGAGCCGTAAGCTCGTCCCTATAGTATGTAGTTGTTTCACTTTAACGACTCAAGTTGTGTGTTCACCAATTGCTGCTGATGCAGGAAAAACTGCTGCCATGCCATGAGCTGAGCTTCACGAAAGCCTGATTGCAGTTCGAATTGCTGCAGGTACATGGCATTAACGGACTGCTCCGGGGTAACAGGAACTGCTGTTAATAATGCACGCACATCTGGCAATTTACGCTTAAGCCGATGTTCTGCGGCATATAATGATTTCCAGCTGTTTTGAAGTTCGGTAAGGCGAACAGTAATCGCATTATCAAATAACAATTGCACAAGCTTTTGGCGCTGCATAATCAACGGATAATCAAGGGAAGGAGAGGCAAATAATCGCAATTGTTGATCCGCGAGTGGAGTACCGGAGGGTAGCGGATATACCGGATACTTTCCTGAATCAGAATCGCTCAATGCCTGTTGTCCTTCCTGGCTCAACAAAAAATTAATAAAACGCCCCGCCTCCTGTGGGTGTTTACTGCCGTTTGCGATGGCAATAAACATTGGCGCTGCGCGAGAGTTGGGGAAATAACTGAAACGTAAAGTTGAATTATTAAGCAGTACGTTAGCGTAATTGTCGATGACTGGACCTGCGTCACCCAGCCCTGTACTGATCTTATTTGCTACGCCAAAGCTGCGAGATGAAATGGTAGCGAGATTACCGCCTATTTTCAGTAGCGTACCCCAACCATTACTCCATCCTTGTTGTTGCAGGAGATCTTCAATCATCAGATGTGTGGTATCTGAACGTGAAGGGCTGCTCATTAATAGTGTTCCTTGATAACGTGACCTGCTCAATTCCTTCCATGAAGTAGGCACTGGCTCATTTTTATCTTCCAGATGCGCCACATTGATCAGGATGCCATAGCCCGATACCGCAACCGCAACGGTGGTTGAGCGAATAGATTCGGGGACTAACTTTCTGCTTGTTTCGATTTGATTATTAAAAGGCTGGAGCAGATTTTTACTTTGCAACCGCTGTAGCAACATGGGGGATGAACTCAGTACCAGATCAATATTTTCACCCAATGGATTTTCTAGCAGGCGCTCAATGGATGCACTGGTTCGGTTAAGCGTTCGGATTTTGGTTGCCAGTGGTTGTTTTTGCCATTGACTAATAATGTGTTCCGTCGCTTCCGAAGAAAGCGTTGTTGCAATCACCAGCTCTTGCGCTGAGGTGACATTGACGCATAAAACCCAACAGATTAATGCTCGTTGTATAATACGAATCATGTCAAAAATCCTATTAACGAGAGAAAAACTCTTACGCTGTAATTCATATCATTATCCGTTAGCTAATATACATAATGACTGTAAGACGCTGGTGTCAGTATCGGAAATTTCATTAATTCAGATGTAACGAGCGTCACTATATCCGGAAGCGGTTATCAAAAAAAGATCAATATTGCACCTCTGAACATGTGTATCTTGCGGAAATAGCGATTGTTACAGCTATTTCCGGTAATTAATTTCGATATTCGTGCTATCGGATTCAGGCCCTGACCGGATTCTATTGTTTCTTTGCACCAGCCTTCAGAAGCCGGAACAATCGCTTTAACTTGAGCGCAAATGTGCTTATCACGAAGGATAACATGAAAATCCTTAATCCCTGCTGGTTGTTGAACGGTGATGAAAATTTTCATGTTGCGTAGCATGATCTTCCAACAGGGCAAAATCGAGTCTCTTCAATGATCACGTATATGGATGCAAAATATGTGACTGACCTCAAAAACTGAAAAAATTAATAAAAGTCATTATTTTTTTATTGGGGCTGTTGTAACCCGTTAATGCTGAAATAATGGCTTTGTTCTATTTTGAGATATAAAAATGGGAAAGAAATGGAACATGATATTTGTATTTTTGAGTCAGTTTTGACTCATATGCCCTGTATTGTAACTTAAACTCACTTGCTTCACTATCTTTAAAACCAATGAAGCAAGGGCTTTTGCAATACTCTTCAGAGAGTAGCAACTGGCATTGCTGTTTCAAATAACTCTATGAACTGGAAGGTGATATATGCTTTCTCTATTGAAACCTAAAGTGGCAACACATAAGGTTCCTGAAAGTGAAATAAAGAATACGTATAATCGTTATCGTATGCAGGCGCTATTTAGCGTATTTATCGGTTATCTTTCGTATTATATTGTCAGGAATAACTTTGTTCTTTCCACACCTTATTTAAAGCAAGATCTTAATCTGTCTGCGACTCAAATAGGTCTACTTAGCAGTTGTATGCTGATCGCCTACGGTATTAGTAAAGGGGTAATGAGTAGTCTGGCAGATAAAGCGAATCCTAAAGTCTATATGGCTGTGGGTTTGGTTCTTTGTGCTCTCGTTAACGTGGCGCTTGGATTTAGTTTTGCTTTCTGGATGTTTGCGGGACTTGTTGTTTTAAACGGTCTCTTTCAAGGAATGGGGGTTGGTCCTTCGTTTATTACAATAGCCAACTGGTTCCCTCGTAAAGAACGAGGCATCGTCGGTGCGGTCTGGAATATTTCACACAATGTCGGGGGCGGTATTGTTGCTCCGATTGTTGGTGGTGCATTTGCTGTGCTGGGGACTGAACACTGGAAAATAGCAACATATGTTGTTCCAGCGATTGTATCTGTTGTCATTGCTATAGTGGTACTGATGTCAGGTAAAGGTTCGCCCGTAAGTGAAGGTTTGCCGCCATTAAGCGAAATCGTCCCGGACGACGTCAGCATTAAAGCAAAAGATGATCGTGCGCCGGAAGATATGACGGCCTGGCAAATTTTTTGTACCTATGTGCTAAAAAACAAGAACGCATGGTTCGTCTCTTTCGTTGATGTTTTTGTCTATATGGTGCGTTTCGGAATTATCAGTTGGTTGCCTATTTACCTGTTAAGTGTGAAACATTTTACGAAGACTGAAATGAGCACGGCATTTTTAATCTTCGAATGGGCGGCGATTCCAACTACATTATTTGCTGGTTGGTTGAGTGATAAATTATTTCGTGGTCGCCGTATGCCACCCGCTATTATCAGTATGGTATTAATTTTCTTCTGCCTGCTGGGCTACTGGAAAAGTGACTCTCTGCTCTCTATTACCATTTTTGCTGCTTGCGTAGGCTGCCTTATCTATGTACCGCAGTTCCTGGCTTCTGTTCAGACAATGGAAATTGTCCCCAGTTTTGCCGTGGGTTCCGCAGTCGGTTTGCGTGGTTTTATGAGCTATATTCTTGGCGCAACGCTTGGAACAAGTCTGTTTGGTGTTATGGTCGATCAGGTTGGTTGGGATGGCGGTTTTTATCTTCTGCTTGCTGGTGTTATCTGCTGCATTATTTTCTGTACGTTAACGCACTTTGGCGCGATCGCCATGGAACGACAGCGTCAAAATGACGTTGCTGAGTTTTCGCAAGAGCTTCAGAGCAGCAAAAGTTAGATTTGGGGGGGCCAATTATGATGCGATTGGCCCATTACCATGAAAACAGCGGCCATTCTTTAGCAACGGTAGTGAGTTGTGGCGCATCGAAAACGGCCTGAGGTGAAACCACAGTTTCCTCAAGAGGAATATTTTTGCCGTAGCGTTCTTTGAGCTTTGCCTGAACCAGCGGGTTACTAAGATCGAACTCTTTTAGTTTTTGCTGCTCACCCACGCGTATTCCCAGCGCGTTCTGATAAACCTTCCACACCACTTCCGAACAGTACTGGCGATCGTCGCTCCACGAGAAGCTGAAATCGTATGGTTTGCCGAGATAACGTTTTGCCGTTTGCGCCAGTTTTTGTTGCTGTTCGGCGCTGAGTCCGCCTTCAACGCGGCGAACAACGTATTTGCCATTTTCACCGTGGGCGATCCACTGTTTGAGCGGGGTGTATTTCACCGGGCCGACCGCTTCAAAGACGTAGGGCTTTTTGTTACGCATCACCAACATACCGGTGTGGCTGTAATCGGAATGGGTTGCCAGTTGGATTGCTTTACTTTGCGATGAGCGAGAAATTTGAAAGATGATGTCGCCGGTTTGCGGTTGCCAGGCAAGGGCAGGCACAGAAACCAGCAGGCCGGGGAGCAGTAGCCTGTATTTCATAGTTAAACGTCCATGTATAAAAAGCGGTGGGTTAGAGCAGAACCGCTGACAACGTGCTCGTTGTTTATGCCGGATGCGGCGTGAACGCCTTATCCGGCCTACAAGTTCGTGCAAATTCAATAAATTGCAATATGACGTAGGCCTGATAAGCGTAGCGCATCAGGCGATTCCACTCTCCGCGCCGCTCTTTTCCGCTTTAGTATTCCCACGTCTCCGGGTTAATCCCCATCTCACGCATGATCTCTTTTGCCGCTTCCGGGATTTCGTCGCTGCGCTCTTTACGCAGATCGGCATCATCCGGCAGAGGTTGCCCGGTAAAGGCATGCAGAAACGCTTCGCACAGCAGCTCGCTGTTAGTAGCGTGACGCAGGTTGTTCACCTGACGACGCGTGCGTTCATCGGTGAGGATTTTTAACACCTTAAGAGGAATGGAAACCGTAATCTTTTTGACTTGTTCACTCTTCTTACCGTGCTCAGCGTATGGGCTGATATATTCGCCGCTCCATTCAGCCATGAGATACTTAATCCTCTTCGTCAATAAATTGAGACCAGACCGCACAGTTTATAAGGGTACTGGTCATAAACCCGCATAGTTTACCGCACAGGCGCTACCGTGACATCGTGTAATGCGCCTGCCAGCGTGATAATGCATATAATTTTAACGGCAATTTCGGATTTGCTCAATCTATACGCAAAGAAGTTTAGATGTCCAGATGTATTGACGTCTATTAACACAATGTTTACTCTGGTGCCTGACATTTCACCAACAAAGCCCAGGAAACTTCATCACATGACGCGTAAACAGGCCACTATTGCAGTGCGTAGCGGGTTAAATGACGACGAACAGTATGGTTGCGTTGTCCCGCCTATCCATCTTTCCAGCACCTATAACTTTACCGGATTTAACGAACCACGCGCGCATGATTACTCGCGTCGCGGCAACCCAACGCGCGATGTGGTCCAGCGGGCGCTGGCAGAACTGGAAGGCGGTGCAGGTGCGGTGCTAACCAATACCGGCATGTCAGCTATTCACCTGGTCACGACTGTCTTTTTGAAACCCGGCGATCTGCTGGTTGCGCCGCACGACTGCTACGGCGGCAGCTATCGCCTGTTCGACAGCCTGGCGAAACGCGGTTGCTATCGCGTGTTGTTTGTTGATCAGGGCGATGAGCAGGCATTACGGGCGGCACTGGCAGAAAAACCTAAACTGGTGCTGGTAGAAAGCCCAAGTAATCCATTGTTACGCGTCGTGGATATTGCGAAAATCTGCCATCTGGCAAGGGAAGTCGGGGCGGTGAGCGTGGTGGATAACACCTTCTTAAGCCCGGCATTACAAAATCCACTGGCATTAGGTGCCGATCTGGTGTTGCATTCATGTACGAAATATCTGAACGGTCACTCAGACGTGGTGGCGGGCGTGGTGATTGCTAAAGATCCAGATGTTGTCACCGAACTGGCCTGGTGGGCAAACAATATTGGCGTAACGGGCGGCGCGTTTGACAGCTATCTGCTGCTGCGCGGTCTGCGTACTCTGGTGCCGCGTATGGAGCTGGCTCAGCGTAACGCGCAGGCGATTGTGAAATATCTGCAAACCCAGCCGTTGGTGAAAAAACTTTATCACCCATCGCTGCCGGAAAATCAGGGGCATGAAATTGCCGCGCGCCAGCAAAAAGGCTTTGGCGCAATGTTGAGTTTTGAACTGGATGGCGATGAGCAAACGCTGCGTCGTTTCCTGGGCGGGCTGTCGTTGTTTACGCTGGCGGAATCGTTAGGGGGAGTGGAAAGTTTAATCTCTCACGCCGCAACCATGACACATGCAGGCATGGCGCCAGAAGCGCGTGCTGCCGCCGGGATCTCCGAGACGCTGTTGCGTATCTCCACCGGTATAGAAGATGGCGAAGATTTAATTGCCGACCTGGAAAATGGCTTCCGGGCTGCAAACAAGGGGTAAAAATGAGTGTGATTGCGCAGGCAGGGGCGAAAGGTCGTCAACTGCATAAATTTGGTGGCAGTAGTCTGGCTGATGTGAAGTGTTATTTGCGTGTCGCGGGCATTATGGCGGAGTACTCTCAGCCCGACGATATGATGGTGGTTTCCGCCGCCGGTAGCACCACTAACCAGTTGATTAACTGGTTGAAACTAAGCCAGACCGATCGTCTCTCTGCGCATCAGGTTCAACAAACGCTACGTCGTTATCAATGCGATCTGATTAGCGGCCTGTTACCTGCCGAAGAAGCCGATAGCCTTATTAGCGCCTTTGTCAGCGATCTTGAACGCCTGGCGGCGCTGCTCGACAGCGGTATTAACGACGCGGTGTATGCGGAAGTTGTGGGTCACGGTGAAGTGTGGTCGGCGCGCCTGATGTCTGCGGTGCTTAACCAACAAGGACTGCCTGCGGCCTGGCTTGATGCCCGCGAGTTTTTACGTGCTGAACGCGCCGCACAACCGCAGGTTGATGAAGGGCTTTCTTACCCGCTGCTGCAACAACTGCTGGTGCAGCATCCGGGCAAACGTCTGGTAGTGACCGGGTTTATCAGCCGTAACAACGCCGGTGAAACGGTGCTGCTGGGGCGTAACGGTTCTGACTATTCCGCTACCCAAATCGGTGCGCTGGCGGGTGTTTCTCGCGTAACCATCTGGAGCGACGTCGCCGGGGTATACAGCGCCGACCCGCGTAAAGTGAAAGATGCCTGCCTGCTGCCGTTGCTGCGTCTTGATGAGGCCAGCGAGCTGGCTCGTCTGGCGGCACCTGTCCTCCACGCCCGTACTTTACAGCCAGTTTCTGGCAGCGAAATTGACCTGCAACTGCGCTGTAGCTACACGCCGGATCAAGGCTCTACACGCATTGAACGCGTGCTGGCTTCCGGTACAGGAGCGCGTATTGTCACCAGCCATGATGATGTTTGTTTGATTGAGTTTCAGGTGCCCGCCAGCCAGGACTTCAAACTGGCGCATAAAGAAATCGACCAGATCCTGAAACGCGCGCAGGTGCGCCCACTGGCGGTTGGCGTACATAACGATCGCCAGTTGCTGCAATTTTGCTACACCTCCGAAGTGGCTGACAGCGCCCTGAAAATTCTCGACGAAGCGGGATTACCTGGCGAACTGCGTCTGCGTCAGGGGCTGGCGCTGGTGGCGATGGTCGGGGCGGGCGTCACCCGTAACCCGCTGCATTGCCACCGTTTCTGGCAGCAATTGAAAGGCCAGCCGGTCGAGTTTACCTGGCAGTCGGATGACGGCATCAGCCTGGTGGCAGTACTGCGTACCGGCCCGACCGAAAGCCTGATCCAGGGGTTGCATCAGTCCGTATTTCGCGCGGAAAAACGCATTGGCCTGGTTCTGTTCGGCAAGGGCAATATCGGTTCCCGCTGGCTGGAACTGTTTGCCCGTGAGCAGAGCACGCTTTCGGCGCGTACCGGCTTTGAATTTGTGCTGGCAGGCGTAGTGGACAGTCGCCGCAGTCTGTTGAGCTATGACGGGCTGGACGCCAGCCGCGCGTTAGCGTTCTTCAATGATGAAGCCGTCGAGCAGGATGAAGAGTCGCTGTTCCTGTGGATGCGCGCCCATCCGTATGATGATTTAGTGGTGCTGGACGTTACCGCCAGCCAGCAGCTTGCCGATCAATATCTTGATTTCGCCAGCCACGGTTTCCATGTCATCAGTGCCAACAAACTGGCGGGAGCCAGCGACAGCAATAAATATCGCCAGATCCACGACGCCTTCGAAAAAACCGGGCGTCACTGGCTGTACAACGCTACCGTCGGCGCAGGCTTGCCGATCAACCATACCGTGCGCGATCTGATCGACAGCGGCGATACTATTTTGTCGATCAGCGGGATCTTCTCCGGCACGCTCTCCTGGCTGTTCCTGCAATTCGACGGTAGCGTGCCGTTTACCGAGCTGGTGGATCAGGCATGGCAGCAAGGGTTAACTGAACCTGACCCGCGTGATGACCTTTCCGGCAAAGACGTGATGCGCAAGCTGGTGATTCTGGCGCGTGAAGCAGGTTACAACATCGAACCGGATCAGGTGCGTGTGGAGTCGCTGGTGCCTGCTCATTGCGAAGGCGGCAGCATCGACCATTTCTTTGAAAATGGCGATGAGCTGAACGAGCAGATGGTACAACGGCTGGAAGCTGCCCGCGAAATGGGGCTGGTGCTACGCTACGTGGCGCGTTTCGATGCCAACGGCAAAGCGCGTGTGGGCGTGGAAGCGGTGCGGGAAGATCATCCGCTGGCATCACTGCTGCCATGCGATAACGTCTTCGCCATCGAAAGCCGCTGGTATCGCGATAACCCGCTGGTGATCCGTGGACCAGGCGCAGGGCGCGATGTCACCGCTGGGGCGATTCAGTCGGATATTAACCGGCTGGCGCAGTTGTTGTAAGTTCAGGAGCCCAATTAGGCATGATGTACATGCTTGTTGGGCTTATGGCCTTTAACACAATTTACCTAATTATCATTGAGTTGTAAGCCGGATAAGGTGTTCACGCTGCATCCGGCAAGAAACAATAAATCCGTCTGCCAGGTTTCTTGTAATTCCCATCCTGAATCTTTTTCATCTTCCCTGATTTTTCCTCACCATCATTGGTCATTTTTCGGTTGACGCCCCTCGGCTTTTCCTTCATCTTTACATCTGGACGTCTAAATGGATAGATGTTCACAACACAACATATAACTACAAGCGATTGATGAGGTAAGGTATGAGCTTTTTTCACGCCAGCCAGCGGGATGCCCTGAATCAGAGCCTGGCAGAAGTCCAGGGGCAGATTAACGTTTCTTTCGAGTTTTTCCCGCCGCGTACCAGTGAAATGGAGCAGACCCTGTGGAACTCCATTGATCGCCTTAGCAGCCTGAAACCGAAGTTTGTGTCGGTGACCTATGGCGCGAACTCCGGCGAGCGCGACCGTACACACAGCATCATTAAAGGCATTAAAGATCGCACCGGTCTGGAAGCTGCGCCGCATCTCACCTGCATTGATGCGACTCCCGATGAGCTGCGCACCATCGCTCGCGACTACTGGAATAACGGCATTCGCCATATTGTGGCGCTGCGTGGCGACCTGCCGCCGGGAAGCGGTAAGCCGGAAATGTATGCCTCTGACCTGGTGACGCTGTTAAAAGAAGTGGCGGATTTTGATATCTCCGTGGCGGCGTATCCGGAAGTTCACCCGGAAGCGAAAAGTGCCCAGGCCGATTTGCTTAACCTGAGACGTAAAGTCGATGCCGGCGCCAACCGTGCGATTACTCAATTCTTCTTCGATGTCGAAAGCTACCTGCGTTTTCGCGATCGCTGCGTATCGGCGGGTATCGATGTGGAAATTATTCCGGGCATTTTGCCGGTCTCTAACTTTAAACAGGCGAAGAAATTTGCCGACATGACCAACGTGCGTATTCCGGCGTGGATGGCGCAAATGTTTGACGGTCTGGATGACGATGCCGAAACCCGCAAGCTGGTGGGCGCGAATATTGCCATGGATATGGTGAAGATTTTAAGCCGGGAAGGAGTGAAAGATTTCCACTTCTATACGCTTAACCGCGCTGAAATGAGTTACGCGATTTGCCATACGCTGGGTGTTCGACCTGGTTTATAAACATTGTGTCTTTTGTGAAAATCACACAGTGATCACAAATTTTAAACAGAGCACAAAATGCTGCCTCTAAATGAGGGTGGGAAAATAAGGTAGTCAGCCTTGTTTTCTCCCTTCTTCCTTGAAGGATGTGAAGCTAAAACACTTTTTTATAAAGTATTTGTCCTAAATCGGACATAATCAAAAAGGCTTAATTACGATCAATTTGATCTACATCTCTTTAACCAACAATATGTAAGATCTCAACTATCGCATCCGTGGATTAATTCAATTATAACTTCTCTCTAACGCTGTGTATCGTAACGGTAACACTGTAGAGGGGAGCACATTGATGAGCACGTCAGACGATATCCATAACACGACAGCCACCGGCAAATGCCCGTTCCATCAGGGCGGTCATGACCAGAGCGCAGGTGGGGGCACAACCACTCGCGACTGGTGGCCAAATCAACTCCGTGTTGACCTGTTAAACCAACATTCTAATCGTTCTAACCCGCTGGGTGAGGACTTTGACTACCGCAAAGAATTCAGCAAATTAGATTACTACGGCCTGAAAAAAGATCTGAAAGCCCTGCTGACAGAATCTCAGCCGTGGTGGCCAGCCGACTGGGGCAGCTATGCGGGCTTATTTATTCGTATGGCCTGGCACGGCGCGGGGACTTACCGTTCCATCGACGGACGCGGCGGCGCAGGTCGTGGTCAGCAACGTTTTGCACCGCTGAACTCCTGGCCGGATAACGTAAGCCTTGATAAAGCGCGTCGCCTGTTGTGGCCAATCAAACAGAAATATGGTCAGAAAATCTCCTGGGCAGACCTGTTTATCCTCGCGGGTAACGTGGCGCTGGAAAACTCCGGCTTCCGTACCTTCGGGTTTGGTGCCGGTCGTGAAGACGTCTGGGAACCGGATCTCGACGTTAACTGGGGTGATGAAAAAGCCTGGCTGACCCACCGTCATCCAGAAGCACTGGCGAAAGCACCGCTGGGCGCAACCGAGATGGGGCTGATTTACGTTAACCCGGAAGGCCCGGATCACAGCGGCGAACCGCTTTCTGCGGCGGCAGCTATCCGCGCGACCTTTGGCAACATGGGGATGAACGACGAAGAAACCGTGGCGCTGATCGCGGGTGGACACACGCTGGGTAAAACCCACGGTGCCGGTCCGACATCTAACGTTGGCCCTGACCCGGAAGCTGCACCGATTGAAGAACAAGGTTTAGGCTGGGCGAGCACTTACGGCAGCGGCGTTGGCGCAGATGCCATCACCTCTGGTCTGGAAGTGGTCTGGACGCAGACGCCGACCCAGTGGAGCAACTATTTCTTCGAAAACCTGTTCAAATATGAGTGGGTACAGACCCGCAGCCCGGCTGGCGCAATCCAGTTCGAAGCGGTAGACGCACCGGAAATTATCCCGGATCCGTTTGATCCGTCGAAGAAACGTAAGCCGACGATGCTGGTGACCGACCTGACGCTGCGTTTTGATCCAGAGTTCGAGAAGATCTCTCGTCGCTTCCTCAACGATCCGCAGGCGTTCAACGAAGCCTTTGCCCGTGCCTGGTTCAAACTGACGCACAGGGATATGGGGCCGAAATCTCGCTACATCGGGCCGGAAGTACCGAAAGAAGATCTGATCTGGCAAGATCCGCTGCCGCAGCCGATCTACAACCCGACCGAACAAGACATTATCAGTCTGAAATTTGCGATTGCGGATTCTGGTCTGTCTGTCAGTGAGCTGGTATCGGTGGCCTGGGCGTCTGCTTCTACTTTCCGTGGTGGCGACAAACGCGGTGGCGCCAACGGTGCGCGTCTGGCATTAGCACCGCAGCGCGACTGGGATGTGAACGCCGCAGCCGTTCGTGCTCTGCCAGTTCTGGAGAAAATCCAGAAAGAGTCTGGCAAAGCCTCGCTGGCGGATATCATCGTGCTGGCAGGTGTGGTTGGCGTAGAGAAAGCCGCAAGCGCCGCAGGGTTGAGCATTCATGTACCATTTGCGCCGGGTCGTGTCGATGCGCGTCAGGATCAGACTGACATCGAGATGTTCGAGCTGCTGGAGCCGATTGCTGACGGCTTCCGTAACTATCGCGCCCGTCTGGATGTTTCCACCACCGAGTCGCTGCTGATTGATAAAGCACAGCAACTGACGCTGACCGCGCCGGAAATGACCGCGCTGGTGGGCGGGATGCGTGTACTGGGTGCCAACTTCGATGGCAGTAAAAACGGCGTCTTCACTGACCGCGTGGGCGTATTGAGCAATGACTTCTTCGTGAACTTGCTGGATATGCGTTACGAGTGGAAAGCGACCGACGAATCGAAAGAGCTTTTCGAAGGCCGTGACCGTGAAACCGGCGAAGTGAAATACACGGCCAGCCGTGCGGATCTGGTGTTTGGTTCTAACTCTGTCCTGCGCGCGGTGGCGGAAGTTTACGCCAGCAGCGATGCCCACGAGAAGTTTGTTAAAGACTTCGTGGCAGCATGGGTGAAAGTCATGAACCTCGACCGTTTCGACCTGCTGTAATCTGACCTCCTTCAGCGACTGCCTTTCAGGCAGTCGCTGAAGTTTCTTTACCGGCGTATAGTGTCGCTAACAAAACTACTACACGCTGGATCTCTCATGCCTACTACGGGAAAGAGCAACCCACTGGCAATCAGTGGCCTGGTTGTGCTCACACTTATCTGGAGTTATAGCTGGATTTTCATGAAGCAAGTCACCAGCTACATCGGTGCCTTCGACTTCACCGCCTTACGCTGCATTTTCGGCGCTCTCGTTTTATTCATCGTCCTTTTATTACGTGGTCGCGGAATGCGCCCGACGCCGTTTAAATACACCTTAGCCATTGCCCTGTTACAAACCTGTGGGATGGTTGGCCTGGCGCAGTGGGCGCTGGTCAGCGGCGGTGCGGGAAAAGTGGCTATCCTGAGTTATACCATGCCATTCTGGGTGGTGATTCTCGCGGCATTGTTTCTCGGTGAACGCCTGCGACGTGGGCAATATTTCGCGATTCTGATTGCCGCCGTTGGTTTATTGCTGGTGTTGCAGCCGTGGCAACTCGATTTCTCCTCGATGAAAAGCGCCATCCTGGCAATCCTCTCCGGTGTTAGTTGGGGGGCGAGCGCGATTGTTGCTAAACGTCTGTATGCCCGTCATCCGCGCGTGGATTTATTGTCGTTAACATCCTGGCAGATGCTCTATGCGGCGCTGGTGATGAGTGTGGTCGCTTTACTGGTGCCGCAACGTGAAATTGACTGGCAGCCCACAGTGTTCTGGGCGCTGGCCTACAGTGCGATTCTGGCGACGGCGCTGGCCTGGAGCTTATGGCTGTTTGTGCTGAAAAACTTACCCGCCAGTATTGCCAGCTTAAGCACACTGGCCGTTCCCGTTTGCGGCGTACTCTTTTCCTGGTGGCTGCTCGGTGAGAATCCGGGGGCCGTTGAAGGTAGCGGTATTGTGCTGATTGTGCTGGCACTGGCGCTGGTGAGCCGTAAGAAAAAAGAAGCCGTCAGCGTAAAAAGGATCTGAAGCGTATCTTCATGGGTGCTATCGCTTATTTCGTAAAATAGCGGTAGTGCCCGACAATCCGCCAGCTAAACAGCACATCTTCCTCCTGTGCGCCTGCGCCAATGTTATGTATCACCAGCGGCGTACCGTCGCGGGCGAAGCCATCTGACACCACCCCAATATGCGCCAGCCCGTTATCTAATCGCCAGGAGACAATATCGCCCGCTTGATAGTCACTGGCGTTTTTGCTGGTGGGGCGTGTTTTATCGTGGCGGCTAAACCAGGTTTCCAGATTCGGCACCCGACGATGATCGATGTTGCTGTCCGGACGTTTTAACTGCCACTTTTGTGGATAATCGGCAAAATTCTTCGCCATATCTTCATGCACCAGCTTCTGCAAATCGACCTTCTGGCTGCGCAAGGCGCGGATCACTACATCAGAACATACGCCGCGCTCCTGCGGGACATCGCCGCCAGGATAGGTAAGCTGCACATATGCCGGATCGTAAAACAGCGTGCTGCCAATTTGCTGTCTGGCACCGTCTGCGATGGCAAGGTTGGTGTTGGTCTGGATTTGTACCACGGTTGGTGGAACGGCGGGAGATTTTAAGGAGTGGCTGGTAAATCCCGTCAGAAGACTGACCAACGCGAGTGAAGCTTTCATCTGTTTCGTCCGTGAAAATAATCGTCGCAGATTCGACCTTCCGGGCGTTTGAATGTTCTGTGGGGAAAATGTCCAGAAGCGGATAAAAAAACTCCGAACAACGCGGAATTTCAGATGGGTGACAAAGTAAAAAAGTGTCCGGACGGTTCCCTCACATCTTTGGGGAGAGGGCGAGGGGGAAAACCGTGCCCTCAGTGACGAATGAGCCAGTTTGGCAGCAATTTCCAACACCCGGACAACGCAGGTGTTTCAGACGGGCGACAATGTATAAAACGTGCCCGGACGGTCCCCTCGCCCCTTTGGGGAGAGGGTGAGGGGAACAAACCAGCTCCGGCGCGACCCCGGCAAGGGGGAATACCGTGCCCACTTTGCCTGCAATCTCAAACTCCCGGACAAGCCGGGAGTTTGGCATAGGTTATTCCCACTCTTGCAGGAAACGCTGTCCGTACTGGTCGGCTACCAGCAGTGCGGCGTAAACCTGATCTGGCGTTGCGCCGCCTGGCATGTTGTGAATAGTTTCACCTTCTGCACAAGATGCTTCTGCGACAATCCGCATTTTCGCCGGAATATCTTCTTTAATATCCAGTTGCGCCAGGGTAATTGGCAGACCAACGGCATGACACAGCGCCGCTACGGTTTCGATTTCCTCAACCGGTGCGTTTTCCAGCACCAGTTGTGTCAGCGTACCGAACGCCACTTTTTCACCGTGATAATAGTGATGCGCGTCCGGGATAGCGGTCAGGCCGTTATGCACCGCGTGTGCCGCAGCCAGACCACCGCTTTCAAAGCCTACACCGCTCAAATAGGTATTCGCTTCAATCACGCGCTCCAGCGCCGGAGTTACCACATGCTGTTCGGCAGCAAGCATCGCTTTTTCGCCTTCTTCCAGCAGGGTGTTGTAGCACAGTTCAGCCAGCGCCAGCGCGGCCTGGGTGCACTTGCCGCCCGCCATCGTGGTCGCGCCACTGCGAGAGCAGGCACGTGCTTCAAACCAGGTTGCCAGCGCATCGCCGATACCCGCCGCTAACAGACGTGCAGGTGCGCCAGCAACGATTTTTGTATCCACAATGACGCGTTCCGGGTTGTTCGGCAGCAGCAGATAGCGGTCAAACTCACCATCATCGGTGTAGATAACAGACAGTGCGCTACACGGTGCGTCGGTAGAGGCTATGGTCGGTGCGATTGCTACCGGAACGCCCATAAAGTGCGCCAGTGCTTTGGCGGTATCGAGAGTTTTGCCACCACCGATACCGAGAATTGCGCCACACTGAGCTGTTTCCGCAATGCCGCGCAGACGGTCGATCTCATTTTGCGAACATTCACCGCCAAACGGCGCAATTTCTACTACCAGTCCAGCATCTTTAAAGCTTTTCTCGACAGTGGATTGAGCAAAGCCTAAAACAAATTTGTCACCCACCACTAACCAGCGTTCCGCCAGTGGCTTCAGGTATTCGCCCAGACGATTAATGACATCTGCGCCCTGGATGTATTTACCCGGTGATTGAATAATGCGGTCCATAATTGCTCCTTTAGAGATGAGTAGTGCCAAATGCGGCGTTCCAGTCGTGTTCGAACTTCTCTATTGCTGACTCTACCGCAGGCGTGTTGAGCATTTGTTGCGCTACATCTAAGGGCAGGGTGATGGATTCACATCCTGCCAGCAAACAATCCAGCGCCTGACGCGGTGTTTTAAAGCTGGCAGCCAGCACCATGCTTTCTGGCGCGTGCATTTCCAGCAATGCTTGCAACTCCTGAACCGTGCGAATACCGTCACCGCCCTGGGCGTCTACGCGGTTAACATACGGAGCAACATATTTGGCGCCTGCCAGCGCGGCTAATAACCCTTGTGCGGCGCTATATACAGCGGTGCCAAGCGTAGTAATACCTTCTTTTTTCAGTATTTTAATTGCTGCCAGACCTTCGGCGGTTACCGGGATTTTCACCACGATGCCCGGAATGGCGTCGCGCAGACGCTTCGCTTCTTCCACCATACCCTGCGCGTCACGGCTCATGGTCTGAGCAAACAGAATGCCCTCATCACCAATCGCTTTTTGCAGACGCGGCAGCACTTCCCAGATGGACTCCTTGCTGACAGCGATAATGCTCGGGTTAGTTGTCACCCCGGCAATCGGGAATATGCGTGCCAGACGTTCGACTTCTGCGACGTTAGCGGTGTCCAGATACAGTTCCATGATGTTTCCTTTTACAGTTCCAGTTCATGTTGCAGCAGGCTGGCGATAGCGTCGGCAGAGGCGGCGTTAACCAGCGCGTTACGGAATTCTTCGTGCATGATGCGACGAGCGAGGCGCGAGAAAATGCGCATATGCTGATCGCCCGCAGCGTGTTTGTTCAGCGTTAACATAATGATGAATTGCGCTTCATCATCGCCCCAGCGTACCGGCGCTGCCAGACGCGCCACGCTGATGGTGGATTGCTCAATGTGTTCTGATTTGCTGTGTGGAATGGCAAAACTAAAGCCCAGACCGGTAGAGAAAACGGCCTCGCGCGCCCACAAGTCGGCTTCCAGTTTACGCGGATAGCGGCAGCGGCCTGCCAGCAGCAGGTTATCGGTCATGCTTTTGAGCACTTCTTCTTTGCTGCGCCAGTCGCTTTCCAGCGTGATGCACTCAGCGGTGACCAGCGGTGCGTCCTGTTGTGTCATGCGGAATTGTGCCAGCAGGTGTTCCACTTCCAGCGAAGTACGGCAGGCCATTGCCTGGTTGAGCAACTGGCGGCACTCACGGCTATCAAGTTGCGCCATTCGCGCTTTCGCCGCCGGAATTGACGGTGCGCTCATGCTGAGTTCATCCAGCCCTAAACCGACCAGCAACGGCAGCACTGAACCTTTCGCTCCCAGTTCACCGCACAGACCAATCCATTTCCCCTGGCGATGCACCGCCTGCACGGCGTAATCGAGCGCCCGCAAGAAGGCCGGATTCAGGCTGTTGTAGTGACGGGTAACTTTGGCGTTATCGCGATCTACTGCCAGCAGATATTGCGTCAGGTCATTACTACCGATACTAAAGAAATCAATCTCTTCGCAGCACTGATCGATGATGAACATCACCGACGGCACTTCCAGCATAATGCCGAGCTGGATCTTCTCATCAAACGGAATATGTTCGTTACGCAGTTGCTGTTTAGCTTCCGCCAGTTTTTCTTTCACCCATAAGATCTCTTCCATTGAGGAGATCATCGGGATCATGATTTTCAGGCTACCGTGAGCAGAGGCGCGCAGGATCGACCGTAGCTGCGTGGTAAACAGCGAGGCGTACTCTTCATAAATACGCACGGCGCGATAACCGAGGAACGGGTTAGCTTCTGCGGGAATGTTCAGATAATCAACGGGTTTGTCACCGCCAATGTCCATGGTACGCACAATAATGCTGCGCCCGTTGGCGGACTCCAGCGCCTGACAAAAAATGTTGTACAGCTCGCTTTCGCCCGGTGCGCTGGTGCGATCCATATAGAGCATTTCAGTGCGGAACAAACCAACGCCTTCCGCGCCATTGCCAAATGCGGCCTGCGCTTCCACGGAGTGGGCGATGTTAGCGGCAATTTCAATGCGGATACCGTCAGCGGTGCGGGCTTGCTGAGTCAGCCAGACACGTTGCTGCTCACGCAGGGCGTCCTGTACGCGGGCTTCTTGTTGATAATAACGCGCTACCGCGTCTGTCGGTTCGACCACAATCGCCCCGGCGTTGCCGTCGATATAAATCGTTTGCTGCTGCCACGGAGTAAGCGTGTCGATATCCACGCCAACCAGTGTCGGAATGTTGAACGAACGGGCAAGAATTACCGTATGTGAGGTGGTGCCGCCGCTTTTGAGTAACAAACCTTTGAGGTGATTTTTATCCAGTTCGAGGAACTGACTGGGGGTCAGTTCATCAGCCATACAAATGGCGGGCTGCGTCAGTTTGCCCGGTGCTGGAAAGCGTTGTTCACCGTAAATTTGCTGGAGTAACTGGAAGCAGACATCGCGCACATCCAGCGCACGTTCTTGCAGATAGCTGCTGCTGGAGCGGGCGAACTCTTCGCAAAAGTGATTCGCACTGGCGACAATCGCTTCGGCGCAGCTTAATCCGGCGCTGACACCTGCCAGTAAGTGGTGACGCAAAGATGTATCGCTCGCTAATGAACGGTGCGCTTCCAGAATCGCGCTGGTGGCGCCGTCGCTATCCAGCAGACGAAACTCAATATTTTTCAGTACCAGTGTCAGGCCGTTTTCCAGTGCGGATTGCTCGGCGTCAACGTCTTTGGCTGCGGGAAGATTACCCAGCGCGTTAAGATCTAAAGAAGAGATCGGCGTCAGAATGCCACCTGCGCTACCGCTGCATACGGTGCGGGCGCGGATAATTCTCGGATTCAGGTTGGTCAGTGAAACCGGCAACGGCTCCAGTTCGTCAGATTTAACTTCCGCCAGCGGCGCGTCGCAGTGGGGAAATTCATCGCGCAGCCATTGGCTTAAACGCTGGTGCGCTTCCTGTTCGTCGGCTCCGGAAATCAGTAACTGGCAGTTATCGCCCACCAGCGTGTCGGTGCCAATCAGCGCCAGTGCGCTTTTGGCGTTGCCTTTGCGATCGGTGCGCAGGTTATGCCACTCAATTTGTGATGAAAAAGTATTACACAGCGTTTCAACGTGGCTTGCCGGACGTGCATGTACGCCGTTAGGTAGCTCACAAATAAATTCTACAATCAGGGCCATTGCCTTTCTCCCGGTACGGTTTTCTGTTTACAGGATAAGAGCGCACGGCAACGGCCTGCCATGTGACAAATCTGCCAAAAGCTGGACAAATGTAATGTAACCGCCAATTTGCGACGCGTCTCACAAGACGCGTCACTCCGGCATGATTCCGAGTTAACGCAAGTTATGAGGCGGATCGCATTTTTGTACAGACATTACAAAAATCCAGTAAATGGCCTTTTTATCCACTGTTTGCCCTGCTTGCGATTGCCTATTGTTTCTGCCATCAAAAATATGGACATGGGCTTTACTAAGCCCGGGAGCGACTTATGAATGAGTTGGTGCAGATCCTGAAAAACACCCGTCAGCACTTAATGACGGGCGTTTCACACATGATTCCCTTCGTGGTATCGGGCGGTATTTTGCTGGCGGTTTCCGTCATGTTGTATGGCAAAGGCGCAGTGCCGGATGCCGTCGCCGATCCGAATCTGAAAAAACTGTTTGATATCGGCGTCGCGGGTTTGACGCTGATGGTGCCTTTCCTCGCGGCGTACATCGGTTATTCCATTGCAGAACGCTCTGCGCTGGCGCCGTGCGCTATTGGTGCCTGGGTTGGTAACAGTTTCGGCGCGGGCTTCTTTGGCGCGCTGATCGCCGGGATTATCGGCGGCATCGTGGTGCATTACCTGAAGAAAATTCCGGTGCATAAAGTTCTGCGTTCTGTCATGCCCATCTTCATTATCCCAATCGTCGGCACACTGATTACCGCTGGCGTCATGATGTGGGGGCTGGGCGAGCCGGTGGGTGCGTTGACTAACAGCCTGACCCAGTGGCTTCAGGGAATGCAGCAGGGCAGCATTGTTATGCTGGCGGTGATCATGGGATTGATGCTGGCGTTCGATATGGGCGGCCCGGTTAACAAAGTGGCTTATGCATTCATGCTGATTTGCGTTGCTCAGGGGGTTTATACCGTGGTGGCCATTGCCGCTGTGGGTATTTGTATCCCGCCGCTGGGTATGGGGCTGGCGACGTTGATTGGTCGTAAAAATTTCTCCGCTGAAGAGCGCGAAACGGGTAAAGCGGCGCTGGTGATGGGGTGTGTTGGCGTCACTGAAGGGGCGATTCCTTTCGCCGCCGCCGATCCGTTACGTGTGATCCCTTCCATCATGGTCGGTTCTGTTTGTGGCACGGTGACCGCAGCAATGGTCGGTGCGCAGTGCTATGCAGGCTGGGGTGGTCTGATTGTGCTGCCGGTGGTTGAAGGTAAGTTGGGTTATATCGCAGCAGTGGCTGTCGGGGCGGTTGTGACGGCAGTCTGCGTGAACGTGCTGAAAAGTCTGGCGCGTAAAAATGGGTCTTCGGCTGATGAGAAGGAAGATGACCTGGATCTGGATTTTGAAATTAATTAATTGAGGAACGAGCCATGATGAAAATTATTGCAGTAACCGCATGTCCTTCAGGTGTTGCCCATACCTATATGGCGGCAGAGGCGCTGGAAAGCGCCGCGAAAGCGAAAGGCTGGGAAGTGAAAGTAGAAACCCAGGGCTCGATCGGTCTGGAAAATGAACTGACTGCGGAAGATGTGGCGAGTGCCGATATGGTGATTCTGACCAAAGATATCGGCATCAAGTTTGAAGAGCGTTTTGCTGGCAAGACCATCGTGCGCGTCAACATCAGCGATGCAGTAAAACGCGCTGATGCCATCATGAGCAAAATCGAAGCCCATCTGGCGCAAACCGCTTAAGTTCTTATCCCGCCCGCAAGGGCGGGTTCGCTTTCCTACAGGAGTTCCTCATGACGAATCGTATCTCTCGCCTTAAAACTGCGCTGTTTGCCAATACCCGTGAAATCTCGCTGGAGCGGGCGCTGCTTTATACCGCCAGCCATAAGCAAACCGAAGGCGAACCGGTGATTATTCGTCGGGCAAAAGCCACGGCGTATATCCTGGAACACGTTGAAATTTCGATTCGTGATGAAGAACTGATTGCCGGTAACCGTACCGTAAAACCTCGCGCCGGGATTATGTCACCGGAAATGGATCCTTACTGGTTGCTGAAAGAGCTGGAGCAATTCCCGACGCGACCGCAGGATCGCTTTGCTATCAGTGAAGAAGATAAACGTATCTACCGCGAAGAGTTGTTCCCGTACTGGGAAAAACGTTCGATGAAAGATTTCATCAACGGGCAGATGACGGATGAAGTAAAAGCCGCAACCAGCACGCAAATTTTCAGCATCAACCAGACGGATAAAGGTCAGGGGCATATCATTATTGATTATCCGCGCCTGCTGAATCACGGGCTGGGTGAGCTGGTGGCGCAGATGCAGCAACATTGTCAGCAACAGCCGGATAATCACTTTTATCAGGCCGCGCTGTTACTGCTGGAAGCTTCACAAAAACACATTTTGCGTTACGCCGAACTGACGGAAACGATGGCGGCAAACTGCACCGATGCCCAGCGTTGCGAAGAATTGCTGACTATTGCGGAGATCTCCCGCCATAACGCGCAACATAAGCCGCAGACGTTCTGGCAGGCGTGCCAGTTGTTCTGGTACATGAACATCATTCTGCAATACGAATCCAACGCCAGTTCGCTGTCGTTAGGGCGCTTCGACCAGTATATGTTGCCGTTCTATCAGACATCATTAACCCAGGGCGAAGACCCGGCGTTCCTGAAAGAACTGCTCGAATCTTTATGGGTGAAGTGCAACGACATCGTGCTGTTACGCTCCACCAGCAGCGCGCGCTATTTTGCGGGATTCCCGACCGGCTATACCGCGCTGCTCGGCGGTTTAACGGAAAACGGACGTAGTGCGGTGAACGTGCTTTCGTTCCTCTGCCTCGACGCCTATCAAAGCGTGCAATTACCGCAACCGAACCTGGGCGTGCGCACTAACGCCTTGATCGACACGCCGTTCCTGATGAAAACCGCAGAAACCATCCGCCTTGGCACCGGTATTCCGCAAATCTTTAACGATGAAGTGGTGGTGCCTGCGTTCCTCAACCGTGGCGTTTCGCTGGAAGATGCGCGCGACTATTCAGTGGTCGGTTGCGTGGAGTTGTCTATTCCTGGCAGAACCTACGGCTTGCACGACATCGCGATGTTTAACCTGCTGAAAGTGATGGAAATTTGTCTGCATGAAAATGAAGGCAATGCTGCGCTGACTTATGAAGGTTTACTGGAACAGATCCGCGCCAAGATCAGCCACTACATCACCCTGATGGTTGAAGGCAGCAATATTTGCGATATCGGTCACCGTGACTGGGCGCCAGTGCCGTTGCTTTCGTCGTTTATCAGCGATTGTCTGGAAAAAGGCCGCGATATTACCGATGGCGGCGCGCGTTATAACTTCTCCGGCGTACAGGGGATAGGTATCGCTAACCTGAGCGATTCTCTCCATGCGTTGAAAGGGATGGTTTTTGAGCAACAGCGTTTAAGTTTTGACGAATTGTTGTCGGTATTAAAAGCCAACTTCGCAACGCCAGAAGGCGAAAAAGTTCGCGCTCGCTTAATTAACCGTTTTGAGAAATACGGCAACGATATCGACGAGGTGGATAACATCAGCGCCGAACTGCTGCGCCACTACTGCAAAGAAGTGGAAAAATACCAGAACCCGCGCGGTGGCTACTTCACGCCGGGGTCGTATACCGTTTCTGCTCACGTCCCGTTGGGATCGGTGGTTGGCGCGACGCCAGACGGTCGTTTTGCCGGGGAGCAACTGGCAGACGGTGGCTTGTCGCCAATGCTGGGCCAGGACGCACAAGGACCAACGGCGGTACTGAAATCAGTCAGTAAGCTCGATAACACGCTGCTGTCTAACGGTACATTGCTGAACGTGAAATTCACTCCGGCGACCCTCGAAGGTGAAGCGGGATTACGTAAACTGGCCGACTTCTTACGGGCATTTACCCAGCTTAAGTTGCAGCATATTCAGTTTAACGTGGTGAATGCCGACACGTTGCGGGAAGCGCAAAAGCGCCCACAAGATTATGCCGGGCTGGTGGTGCGCGTTGCCGGATATAGCGCCTTCTTTGTCGAATTGTCGAAGGAGACCCAGGATGACATCATCCGCCGGACAGCGCATCAGCTGTAACGTTGTGGAAACGCGCCGCGATGACGTGGCGCGCATTTTCAACATTCAGCGTTATTCGCTGAATGACGGTGAAGGCATCCGCACGGTGGTCTTTTTTAAAGGCTGCCCACATCTTTGCCCGTGGTGTGCTAATCCGGAGTCGATCTCCGGCAAAATCCAGACGGTACGCAGAGAGGCGAAATGTCTGTACTGCGCGAAATGTTTACGTGATGCGGATGAATGCCCCTCCGGGGCGTTTGAACGGATTGGTCGCGATATCAGCCTTGACGCGCTGGAGCGGGAAGTGATGAAAGATGACATTTTCTTTCGCACGTCCGGCGGCGGCGTCACGCTTTCTGGCGGCGAAGTGTTAATGCAGGCGGAATTTGCGACCCGTTTTTTACAGCGACTTCGGCTGTGGGGCGTCTCATGTGCCATCGAAACTGCCGGAGACGCGCCAGCCAGCAAGCTGTTACCACTGGCGAAATTGTGCGATGAAGTGTTGTTCGATTTAAAAATTATGGACGCGACTCAGGCGTGGGATGTGGTGAAGATGAACCTGCCACGCGTGCTGGAGAATCTGCGTTTGCTGGTAAGCGAAGGTGTCAACGTGATCCCGCGTTTACCGCTGATCCCTGGTTTCACACTCAGCCGGGAGAATATGCAGCAGGCGCTGGACGTGCTGATCCCGCTGAATATCAGGCAAATCCACCTGTTGCCGTTTCATCAGTACGGTGAACCGAAATACCGCCTGCTGGGGAAAACATGGTCGATGAAAGAGGTTTCTGCGCCCTCGTCAGCCGATGTGGCAACGATGCGCGAAATGGCAGAACGAGCCGGATTTGAGGTTACCGTGGGGGGGTAAAATGGCATACCTGGTGGCAGTAACCGCCTGCGTCAGCGGCGTGGCGCATACTTATATGGCGGCAGAACGGCTGGAAAAATTATGCCAGTTAGAGAAGTGGGGCGTCAGCATTGAAACCCAGGGGGCGCTGGGAACGGAGAATCGTTTAGCGGACGAGGATATCCGTCGGGCGGATGTTGCGCTGTTGATTACGGATATCGAGCTTGCTGGTGCCGAGCGATTTGAGCATTGCCGCTATGTGCAATGCAGCATCTACGCATTCCTGCGTGAGCCGCAGCGGGTAATGAGCGCGGTGCGCAAAGTGCTTTCTGCGCCGCAGCAAACCCATCTTATTCTGGAGTAGTCGGTTTTTCTGTCAGTTGGCTGTGGTATTGCCGACGATATTCTGACGGCGAGCGTTCGGTGTTTTTACGAAACAGGCGGCAGAAGTAGTTGCTGTCGACAAAGCCGCAGGCGTGCGCCACTTCTTTTACCTTCAGGTCATAGCCTTTCAACAACGTTTTTGCATGTTCCAGCCGTGTATGATTCAGGTATTCGTTAAAGCCCGTCGCACCCGTTTTTTGAAACAGGTGGGAGAGGTAATTGGGCGAAATATAGAATGCTTGCGCGACAGATTCACGGGTTAGCGCGGAGGCATAGCGTTCATCGATATAATCGCGAATCGCTTCAAATAGTGCCTGGCTGCGTGAGGCGGTCTGGATTTGACTGCCGAGCAAGTCGCGGCAGTGGCTAAGCAGGCTGGCGACGATAAGCCTTGCCGTTTGCTGCTCCTGTGGCTGCATTTGCATTTCATTGAGTGTTTGCAGCAAGAATGAACCAATGCGCGGGCCGCGTCGGGCGACGTGCTGCTTTGCCAGATTTTGGTATTGCTTGCCATCCCATTGTACGACGCTGAAGCCGAGTTGCTGTTTGCCAAACAGCACGCTGAAGGTGGTGGCGGGTGTTTGCCATTGCGGGAAGTTCCAGCCGCCAGCAGGGACGTACAGTACATCGCCGGGAACTAACGTTGCGCCAGCGCCGGTATCAACAAACTCGCCTTCCAGCACAATTTCCAGCCGTGGAAAATCGACCTGATATGCAAGATCGGGCGCCGGGCCGTTGCTACTGGCAAAGTAAATCTGGCGCAGGGACAGCGGGCCGTTGATCAGGCGGGAGAGTAGATAGCTGACGTCGTGATACATGTTATTCCCTTAGGTATGTAGACGGGAAAACAGTAACTGGCATTATGAAAAAAGGCCACCTGAAAAGTGTGGCCTGATGAGAGTTCGATGTAAACATTGCGGCAGTATCGCATCCGGCAAATAGCGCCAGACGCGATACAAAGGTCATTTACTGATTACCCACCTGATCGCCATACGGCAGTGTGTCGTAATCGATCAGCGCGTTTTTCTTGTACGGGTTGCCAATCCAGCGGGTGGTTTCTTTGAACTGCGGGTTCACCACCGAACGGGTTGGATCGTAACCGTCGTAAGATAAGCCCGCCAAATCCGACCAGGTGTGGATCAGTTCCGCTAGGCTGTATTTACGATCGACATCCTGCGAGAAATCACGCGGATGCGCCGCCTGCCATTTTTCCGACGTCCACAGCAGGAACGGAATGGTGTACATATGACGCGTCGGGTTATCTTCGTTACGCCCCTGGGTTTTGTGCGGCGGCGTGTCGTAAACCTCTTCACCGTGATCAGAGAAGTAAACCAGGAAACCGTTCGGATCGGTCGCTTTAAAGTCTTTAATCAGGCTGGCAACCACATGATCGTTATACAGGTTAGCGTTGTCGTAATCGTTATACGACTCCAGCTCTTCTGCGCTTAATCCTGGTGGGACATGATCGGTATTGCCATCAAACTTGCCCTGATCTTCCGGGTAACGGTACTTGTATTTGATATGTGTACCCAGCAGATGAACGATGATCAGTTTCTTCGGCGCAGGGTCCTTCAGCACTTCCTGGAACGGCTTCAGCACGTTAGTGTCGTATTCACGCGCACTCTGCGTACGTTGCTGGTTCATGTAGTACTGCTTGTCGGTCTGGCGCGAAAATACCGTCAGCATGGTATTGCGGGCGGTCATCGTCTGCTGGTTGGTTATCCAGAAGGTTTTATAACCCGCCTGTTTCATCATGTTCATCAGCGACGGTTGCGTCAGATACAGGTCAGGGTTCTTTTCGTTGGCAAAAGTCAGCGCCTGTTGCAGGATTTCAATGGTGTACGGACGAGACGTAACCACGTTATTAAATACGGTCAGATTCGGATCGGTTTTATGCAGCGCATCCAGTTCTGGCGTGGTTTCACGCGGATAACCATACAGACTCATACGTCCACGCTGGGTTGACTCGCCAATCACCAGTACCAGGGTGCGTGGTTCGTTGCCCGATTCATCTTTGAAATTAGCCAGCGGCGGTAATGCATTATTTTCATTCAGCAGCTTCGTCAGCGAGTTAAGTTGCTGGCGATACTGATAATAACCAGTCAGGAATTGCCACGGCGCGGCAGGCTCCATGCGCGATGCCAGGTTATTCAACGTTTTCTCAAACGGCTTGTTTTTGATAAACGTATTCATGGCGATCGGATGCAGAATCAAACCGTAAAGCAGGGCAAAAGAGACGATATAACGCCACGGCTTCGGAATATAGACCGGGCGCAGGCGTGTCCACAGCAGAACTGCCACCGCCGTATAGGCCAGCGCGATAAGCACAATCTTCAGGCTGAAATACTGGCTTAAATACTCGCTGGCTTCGTTGGTGTTGGTTTCAAACATCACAAACAGAACGCTCTGCGAGAACTCCTGACCGTAGATGACGTAGTAGCACAGCGCCGCCAGAGAGGCCGCCCACAGCACCACGCCGATCACTGCGGCAATAATTTTAATCCGCTTCGGAAAGAGGAATACCGGGATCAACCACAGCGAACTGAACAGCAGTGAGTCGCGAATGCCGTTGGTGCCGCTGTAGCCGCTGATGTAAATAATGGCCTGTAACAGGGTAGAGAAAAACCAAAAGTAGAGCAGTGCCCAACCCAGGGCTTTCCAGCTAAAAAGGGGTTTAGTCTGGACTTCAGTGGAATGCATAGTAAGAACCCGTTTTGGATAATAGCGCCGAATGTAAGGACAAAACCTTAAGGATATCTGAAGGGATATCCAGAATCTGGGTGAAATGCAGACAGAAATATATTGAAAACGAAGGTGTTAGAACAGAAGTATTTCAGAAAACCCTCGCGCTATTGCACGAGGGTTGATAGAGGATGGGGGTTAGCCGGTATTACGCATACCTGCTGCAATTCCGGCAATAGTGACCATCAACGCTTGTTCGACGCGGGGATCCGGCTCCTGGCCTTCTTTTTCTGCCTGGCGGGAGCGGTGCAGCAACTCTGCCTGCAGTACGTTCAGCGGGTCAGTGTATATATTTCGTAGCTGAATAGACTCGGCAATCCACGGTAGATCGGCCATCAGATGGGAATCGTTGGCAATTGCCAGCACCACTTTGATGTCTTCTTCTTGCAGATTGCGTAACTCTTTACCTAACGGCCACAGCTCTTTGTCGACCAGGCGTTGGTCATAGTATTCCGCCAGCCACAGGTCTGCTTTGGCGAAGACCATTTCCAGCATTCCCAGACGCGTTGAGAAGAACGGCCAGTCGCGGCACATGGCTTCCAGTTCGCTCTGTTTGCCATCTTCCACCACTTTTTGCAGCGCAGTACCCGCGCCCAGCCAGGCTGGGAGCATCAGGCGGTTTTGTGTCCAGGCAAAAATCCACGGAATTGCGCGCAGTGATTCGACGCCGCCGGTCGGGCGACGTTTCGCCGGACGTGAACCTAACGGCAGTTTGCCCAGTTCCTGTTCCGGCGTGGCGGAGCGGAAGTATGGAACAAAGTCTTTGTTTTCACGCACATAACCACGGTAGAGATCGCAGGAGATGACCGAAAGTTCATCCATAATGTGACGCCAGCTCTCTTTCGGCTCAGGCGGTGGCAGCAGGTTGGCTTCCAGAATCGCCCCGGTGTACAGCGACAGGCTGCTGACCGTGATTTCTGGCAGACCGTACTTAAAGCGGATCATCTCGCCCTGTTCGGTCACGCGCAGGCCGCCTTTCAGGCTTCCTGGCGGTTGCGATAGCAGCGCCGCATGAGCCGGTGCGCCGCCGCGACCAATAGAACCACCGCGACCGTGGAACAGCGTCAGTTCAATACCCGCTTTTTCGCAGGTTTTGATTAACGCATCCTGTGCCTGATATTGCGCCCAGGAAGCCGCCATCACGCCTGCATCTTTTGCCGAGTCGGAATAGCCAATCATCACCATCTGTTTGCCCTGAATCAGGCCGCGATACCAGTCGATATTCAGCAACTGGGTCATGACATCGTTGGCGTTGTTCAGGTCATCGAGAGTTTCAAACAGCGGTGCGACTGGCATCGCAAATCCAATACCTGCTTCTTTCAACAGCAGGTGAACGGCCAGTACGTCGGACGGCGTTTTCGCCATCGAGATCACGTAGGCGGCAATCGAACCTTGCGGTGCTTCGGCAATCACCTGACAGGTATCAAGCACTTCGCGCGTTTCGGCGCTTGGTTGCCAGTTGCGTGGCAGAAGCGGACGTTTGGAGTTCAGTTCGCGGATCAGGAACGCCTGTTTGTCGGCCTCTGACCAGCTTTCGTAGTCGCCGATGCCGAGATAGCGGGTCAGTTCACCCAGTGCTTCGGTATGACGGGTGCTCTCCTGACGGATATCAATACGCACCAGCGGTACGCCGAAACATTTCACGCGGCGCAGAGTGTCGAGCAGATCGCCGTTGGCGATAATGCCCATACCACACGCCTGAAGGGACTGGTAGCAAGCGTAGAGCGGCTCCCACAGTTCTTCGTTCTGCGTCAGCAGACCTTCCGGCTTCGGCAGTTCTTCGCCTTTCAGACGCGCTTCCAGCCAGGCCTGTGTTGCCATCAGGCGGGAACGCAGGTTTTTCATCAGATAGCGATACGGTTCTGCGGCACCTTCTTCGCCGACCAGCGCCAGCAGTTCAGGGGTTGCTTCAACCATCGACAGTTCAGAAACCAGAACCTGAATATCTTTCAGGAACAGGTCGGTTGCTTTCCAACGGCTGAGCAGCAGGACGTGGCGGGTGATATCGGCAGTGACGTTCGGGTTGCCGTCGCGGTCGCCGCCCATCCACGAGGTAAAACGCACCGGAACAAATTCGACGGGCAGTTTGTAGCCGAGATTCTCTTCCAGTTGTTCGTTCAGTTCGCGCAGGTAATTCGGTACGCCTTGCCACAGGCTGTTTTCTACTACGGCAAAGCCCCATTTGGCTTCATCTATCGGGCTTGGGCGCAGCTTACGGATTTCATCGGTATGCCATGACTGGGCGATCAACTGGCGCAGGCGGCGCATCAGTTGGTTGTGTTCGTAGTCGGCGATATCTTTGTTGTCGAGCTGTTTTAAGCACGCGTTCACTTCCACCATTTTGTGGATCAGTGTACGACGAGTAATTTCGGTTGGGTGCGCAGTGAGTACCAGTTCCAGCGACAGTGATTCCACCGCTTTTTTGATGGTGTCTTCGCTCAGTTCCGGCTGGTTTTTCAGTTTACGCAGGGTGCGGGCGATCACTTCCGGGTTGCTGGCAGCCTCGCCTTTCGGCGAAATGCTGTGGTATTGCTCGGCGGTGTTTGCCAGGTTCAGGAACTGACTAAACGCACGCGCAACGGGCAGCAGCTCGTCGTTCGACAAATTTTGTAAGGTGGTGAGCAACTCCTGGCGGTTAGCATCATTGCCAGCGCGTGAAGATTTGGACAACTTACGGATAGTTTCTACGCGTTCAAGAATGTGTTCTCCCAACGCATCCTTGATGGTTTCTCCCAGCACTTTGCCGAGCATACTGACATTACTACGCAATGCGGAATATTGTTCGTTCATATAACCCCAGACACCCCATCTTATTGTTTGAAGCCCGGTATCCTTCACGTCGCATTGGCGCGAATATGCTCGGGCTTTGCTTTTCGTCGTCTTTTATAAAGCCACGTAAAAGCGGTGACGTCAAATGCTGCGAAATCGCTTCAGCAAACGAATAACTAGCAGGAATTTACGCCATTAAATTCACGATGATTTAAATAAGCGTAACTTATGGAAATGTTAAAAAATCACCATACATAACACCAAAGGTGTAGGTCGGATAAGATGCGCAAGCATCGCATCCGACATTATTGCGGCACTGGAGTTTGGTAACAGTCTCGGATGCGGCGCAAGCGCCTTATCCGGCCTACGGTTGGGCACCGTTTGAGTCACTGTAGGTCGGATAAGATGCGCAAGCATCGCATCCGACATTATTGCGGCGCTGGAGTTTGGCAACAGTCTCGGATGCGTCGCGAGCGCCTTATCCTGCCTACGTTTTAATGCCAGCAGAAATGGTGAATGACCTGGGTGATCAGTTCGCGGGTGGGTTTAATAAACCGCGTCTCCAGATATTCATCAGGCTGATGAGCCTGATTAATTGAGCCTGGACCCAACACTAGCGTCGGGCATAACGTCTGAATAAACGGCGCTTCGGTACAGTAGTTCACCACTTCGGTCTTTGCACCGAGTAATTTCTCAACCACTTCAACCAGTTGATGATTCGGCGGGCACTCGTAACCAGGGATCGGCGGATGCAGCTCTTCGACCGTCAGACGACCCGGCCAGCGTTCGCTCACCGGAGCCAGCGCGTCGTTGAGTAAGCCATTAAGTTCATTGAGCGTCATGCCAGGCAACGGACGAATATCCATATGCAACTCGCAGCAAGCGCAAATACGGTTAGAGGCGTCACCACCGTGAATATGCCCAAGGTTGAGCGTGGGATATGGCACGGTAAACGCTTCGTAGTGATAACGCTCTTTCAGGTTATCGCGCAATTGTAAAATATGACCGATGGCGTCGTGCATCAGTTCGATAGCGTTAACTCCGCGCGACGGATCGCTGGAATGCCCCGACTGACCCAGAATGCGAATGGCATTGGAGATGTGGCCTTTATGTGCGCGTACCGGTTGTAGTGACGTCGGTTCGCCAATGATGGCGCAATCCGGGCGCAGGGCGGTAGTTTCGGCAAAATAACGCGCTCCGGCCATACTGGTTTCTTCATCAGCAGTCGCCAGGATGTAGAGCGGTTTTGCCAGCTTCGTGACGTCGACGTCGCGTAGCGCATCGAGGATAAACGCAAAGAAGCCTTTCATGTCGGCGGTGCCTAAGCCGTAAAGCTTGCCGTCATGCTCCGTCAGCGTAAACGGATCGCGCGTCCAGCGACCGTCATCAAACGGCACCGTATCGGTATGACCCGCCAGCAGCAAGCCGCCAGCACCCTGTCCGCAACTGGCCAGCATATTAAATTTGTTGCGAGTTCCTGGCACAGGCTGCACTTCCACATTGAAGCCCAAATCTTTAAACCAGCCCGCCAGCAGAGTGATTAAATCTGCATTGCTTTGATCGAGTGCCTCTTCCGTGGCGCTTATTGAAGGTGTGGCAATCAGAGCACGGTAAATCTCGATAAATGGCGGTAATTTGTTTTTCATTGTTGACACACCTCTGGTCATGATAGTATCAATATTCATGCAGTAATTGTGAATAAAAATACACTAACGTTGAGCGTAATAAAACCCACCAGCCGTAAGGTGAATGTTTTACGTTTAACCTGGCAACCAGACATAAGAAGGTGAATAGCCCCGATGTTGAATACGCTGATTGTGGGTGCCAGCGGCTACGCTGGCGCAGAGCTAGTGACCTATGTAAATCGCCATCCGCATATGAACATAACCGCTTTGACTGTTTCAGCGCAAAGCAATGATGCGGGAAAGTTAATCTCCGATTTGCATCCGCAGCTAAAAGGCATCGTTGATCTGCCGTTGCAGCCGATGTCGGATATCAGCGAGTTTAGCCCAGGGGTGGACGTGGTGTTTCTCGCCACCGCCCATGAAGTTAGCCACGATTTAGCACCGCAATTTCTTGAAGCGGGCTGCGTGGTGTTTGACCTTTCCGGCGCGTTTCGTGTTAACGACGCTGCCTTCTATGAAAAATATTACGGCTTTACCCATCAATACCCGGAACTGCTGGAACAGGCCGCTTATGGTCTGGCGGAGTGGTGCGGCAATAAATTAAAAGAAGCGAACTTAATTGCGGTGCCGGGATGTTATCCGACGGCGGCACAACTGGCGCTGAAACCGTTGATTGATGCCGATCTTCTCGACCTCAGTCAGTGGCCGGTGATTAACGCCACCAGCGGTGTGAGCGGAGCGGGACGTAAGGCAGCGATTTCAAACAGCTTTTGTGAAGTTAGCCTGCAACCGTATGGTGTCTTTACCCATCGCCACCAGCCGGAGATCGCCACGCATCTCGGTGCTGACGTTATCTTCACCCCGCATCTGGGCAATTTCCCGCGCGGCATTCTCGAAACCATTACCTGCCGCCTGAAACCGGGTGTGACCCAGGCGCAAGTCGCGCAAGCGTTACAGCGGGCGTATGCGCATAAACCGCTGGTACGGCTATATGACAAAGGTGTTCCGGCACTGAAAAATGTCGTCGGGCTGCCGTTCTGTGATATCGGGTTTGCCGTTCAGGGCGAGCATCTGATTATTGTGGCGACCGAAGACAATTTATTGAAAGGTGCGGCGGCACAAGCGGTACAGTGCGCCAATATTCGTTTCGGTTATGCGGAAACGCAGTCTCTTATTTAAGGGTGCAATGATGAATCCATTAATTATCAAACTGGGTGGCGTACTGCTGGATAGTGAAGAGGCGCTGGAACGTCTGTTTAGCGCACTGGTGAATTATCGTGAGTCACATCAGCGTCCGCTGGTGATTGTGCACGGCGGCGGTTGCGTGGTGGATGAGCTGATGAAAGGGCTGAATCTGCCGGTGAAAAAGAAAAATGGCCTGCGGGTGACGCCTGCGGATCAGATAGACATTATCACCGGAGCACTGGCGGGAACGGCAAATAAAACCCTGCTGGCATGGGCGAAGAAACATCAGATTGCGGCCGTAGGTTTGTTTCTCGGTGACGGCGACAGCGTCAAAGTGACCCAGCTTGATGAAGAGTTAGGTCATGTTGGACTGGCGCAGCCAGGTTCGCCTAAGCTTATCAACACATTGCTGGAGAACGGCTATCTGCCGGTGGTCAGCTCCATTGGCGTAACAGACGAAGGGCTACTGATGAACGTCAATGCCGACCAGGCGGCAACGGCGCTGGCGGCAACGCTGGGCGCGGATCTGATTTTGCTCTCCGACGTCAGTGGCATTCTCGACGGCAAAGGGCAACGCATTGCCGAAATGACCGCCGCGAAAGCAGAACAACTGATTGAGCAGGGCATTATTACCGACGGCATGATAGTGAAAGTGAACGCGGCGCTGGATGCTGCGCGCACGCTGGGGCGCCCGGTGGATATTGCCTCCTGGCGTCATGCGGAACAGCTTCCGGCACTGTTTAACGGTATGCCGATGGGTACGCGGATTTTAGCTTAAGTTTTGTTAGCCGGAGGCGTAGCTTTCCGGCATTGAATTTCAAAATAAGGAAACAGAGTTATGGCACTTTGGGGCGGGCGTTTTACCCAGGCAGCAGATCAACGGTTCAAACAATTCAACGACTCACTGCGCTTTGATTACCGTCTGGCGGAGCAGGATATTGTTGGCTCTGTGGCCTGGTCCAAAGCCCTGGTAACGGTCGGCGTGTTAACCGCAGAAGAGCAGGCGCAACTGGAAGAGGCGCTGAACGTGCTGCTGGAAGATGTTCGCGCCAGGCCACAACAAATCCTTGAAAGCGACGCCGAAGATATCCATAGCTGGGTGGAAGGCAAACTGATCGACAAAGTAGGTCAGTTAGGCAAAAAACTGCATACCGGGCGTAGCCGTAATGATCAGGTAGCGACTGACCTGAAACTGTGGTGCAAAGATACCGTTAGCGAGTTACTGACGGCAAACCGGCAGCTGCAATCGGCGCTGGTGGAAACCGCACAAAACAATCAGGACGCGGTGATGCCTGGTTACACTCACCTGCAACGCGCCCAGCCGGTGACGTTCGCGCACTGGTGCCTGGCCTATGTTGAGATGCTGGCGCGTGATGAAAGCCGCTTGCAGGATGCACTTAAACGTCTGGATGTCAGCCCGCTAGGCTGTGGCGCGCTGGCGGGAACGGCCTATGAAATCGACCGTGAACAGTTAGCAGGCTGGCTGGGCTTTGCCTCAGCGACCCGTAACAGTCTCGACAGCGTTTCTGACCGTGACCACGTGCTGGAACTGCTTTCTGCTGCCGCTATCGGCATGGTGCATCTGTCGCGTTTTGCCGAAGATCTGATTTTCTTTAACACCGGCGAAGCGGGGTTTGTGGAGCTTTCTGACCGCGTGACTTCCGGTTCATCATTAATGCCGCAGAAGAAAAACCCGGATGCGCTGGAGCTGATTCGGGGTAAATGCGGTCGAGTGCAGGGCGCGTTAACCGGCATGATGATGACGCTGAAAGGTTTGCCGCTGGCTTACAACAAAGATATGCAGGAAGACAAAGAAGGTTTGTTCGACGCGCTCGATACCTGGCTGGACTGCCTGCATATGGCGGCGCTGGTGCTGGACGGCATTCAGGTGAAACGCCCACGTTGCCAGGAAGCAGCGCAGCAGGGTTATGCGAATGCTACTGAACTGGCGGATTATCTGGTGGCGAAGGGCGTACCGTTCCGCGAGGCGCACCATATCGTGGGTGAAGCGGTGGTGGAAGCCATTCGTCAGGGTAAACCGCTGGAAGATCTGCCGCTGACCGAGTTGCAGAAATTCAGCCAGGTGATTGGCGAAGATGTCTATCCGATTCTGTCGCTGCAATCGTGCCTCGACAAGCGTGCGGCAAAGGGTGGTGTCTCACCGCAACAGGTGGCGCAAGCGATTGCTTTTGCAAGGGCGCGTTTGGGGTAACCTTGTTATTTTGCTCCCCTGAGAATGGGGAGTTTGCCTGATGTGCTTTGTTTATCATGTCTACGTAGTGTTGCACTTGTAGGCATGATAAGACGCGACAGCGTCGCATCAGGCAGTATTCTGTTGACCTTAAATTTAACGCCCAACCAGAACCATTATTTGTCACATGCCTTTTTATTCTTGCTTTACTCTCCCTATAAAAATCATTTTTAAATACACCAGGCGATACACAGTTTAATTAATTGAATATAATTAATTTCTATTGTTGTGTTTATTTTTAAGATTGATGGTGTTTATTATGTGATTATTTAACGCGTTGTTTTAACGATGATGATTAATAGTGTAGGTCAAATTTGAGGATATTTTTGTTCTCCGCCGGAAATTTTTGTTTTTAATGTGATCATGGTTGAATAATCACCTTTTCTCTCTTGTATGGTAGTAGGCGAGAAATTAAGTTTGAAGCGTCTATTTACAACACAGGAGATTGCAATAATGAAAATTATTGCTGCGGACGTTTTTGTTACTTGCCCCGGGCGTAATTTCGTTACGCTTAAAATAACCACTGAAAGCGGACTTTGTGGGCTGGGAGATGCCACGTTAAATGGTCGCGAATTGTCGGTCGCTTCTTATCTGAAAGATCATCTTTGCCCACAATTAATTGGCCGCGATGCCAGCCGTATCGAAGATATCTGGCAATTCTTTTATAAAGGCGCTTACTGGCGGCGTGGTCCCGTCACGATGTCGGCCATTTCTGCCATTGATATGGCGTTGTGGGATATCAAAGCTAAAGCAGCCAATATGCCGCTGTATCAACTGCTTGGCGGTGCTTCTCGTGAGGGCGTGATGGTTTATTGCCATACCACCGGGCGCACGATTGATGAAGTTCTTGAGGATTATGCAAAGCACCAGCAGATGGGCTTTAAGGCGATTCGTGTGCAGTGCGGTGTGCCTGGGATGCAAACCACCTATGGCCTGGCGAAGGGCAAAGGGCTTGTGTATGAACCGGCAACCAAAGGCCAGTGGCCGGAAGAGCAGTTGTGGTCTTCAGAAAAGTATCTCGACTTTACGCCGAAGTTATTTGAGGCGGTGCGCAATAAGTTCGGTTTTAACGAACATCTGTTGCATGACATGCACCATCGCCTGACCCCCATCGAAGCGGCGCGCTTTGGAAAGAGCATTGAAGATTACCGCCTGTTCTGGATGGAAGATCCAACGCCTGCCGAGAATCAGGAATGTTTCCGTTTGATTCGCCAGCATACCGTGACGCCAATTGCGGTCGGAGAAGTGTTTAACAGTATCTGGGATTGCAAGCAGTTAATCGAAGAGCAGTTAATTGACTATATTCGCACGACGATTACCCATGCAGGCGGCATTACCGGGATGCGGCGGATTGCCGATTTTGCATCACTTTATCAGGTACGTACCGGTTCGCACGGTCCTTCTGATTTATCGCCCATTTGCCATGCGGCGGCGCTGCATTTTGACCTCTGGGTGCCAAACTTCGGCGTGCAGGAGTACATGGGCTATTCCGAACAAATGCTTGAAGTCTTCCCGCATAGCTGGCGCTTCGAGGAGGGGTATATGCATCCGGGCGATGAACCGGGGCTGGGTATTTCTTTCGATGAGAAACTGGCGGCGAAATATCCGTATGACCCGGCGTATCTCCCCGTCGCACGACTGGAAGATGGCACATTGTGGAACTGGTAATAACGGTTCGCTTAATTATTTTCTGAATAGTCATCAAATCGATTAATTCCGCTCAAGGAGCTAAAAATGGACGTTGATGTGTCAACCAGTGTTGCGGGTAATAAACCGCAACGGATTCGTCGTATTCAGACCGTGACCCTGGTTTTATTATTTATGGCGGGGATCGTTAATTTTCTCGACCGTTCGTCATTGAGCGTGGCAGGCGAAGCGATTCGTGGCGAGTTAGGATTATCGGCGACAGAGTTTGGTTTTCTGCTTTCTGCATTTTCTCTGTCTTATGGTTTTTCACAACTTCCTTCCGGTATTTTGCTAGACCGCTTTGGCCCACGAATAGTTTTAGGCGCAGGCTTAATATTCTGGTCATTAATGCAGGCATTAACAGGAATGGTTAATTCTTTTAGCCACTTTATTTTAATGCGTATCGGTCTGGGTATTGGCGAAGCGCCATTTATGCCTGCGGGAGTAAAGTCGATCACCGACTGGTATGCACAAAAAGAACGCGGCACGGCGCTGGGAATTTTTAACTCATCTACCGTTATCGGTCAGGCCATCGCGCCTCCTGCTCTTGTATTGATGCAGTTGGCATGGGGCTGGCGGGCGATGTTCGTTATCATCGGCGTAGCGGGGATTCTGGTTGGGATTTGCTGGTACGTGTGGTATCGCAACCGGGCGCAGTTTGTCCTGACCGACGAAGAACGGACGTATCTCTCCGCGCCGGTTAAACCGCGTCCACAGCTGCAATTTAGCGAGTGGCTGGCGCTGTTTAAGCACCGGACAACCTGGGGGATGATTTTAGGTTTCTCTGGGGTTAACTATACCGGTTGGCTCTACATCGCGTGGTTACCCGGTTATTTGCAGGCCGAGCAAGGTTTCAGTCTGGCGAAAACGGGCTGGGTGGCGGCGATTCCTTTCCTCGCGGCGGCGGTCGGGATGTGGGTTAACGGTATTGTTGTCGATCGACTGGCGAAAAAAGGCTACGACCTGGCGAAGACGCGTAAAACGGCTATTGTCTGCGGTTTGATGATGTCGGCATTAGGAACGTTGCTGGTCGTGCAATCTTCCTCGCCTGCGCAAGCGGTGGCGTTTATCTCAATGGCGCTGTTCTGCGTGCATTTTGCGGGAACATCTGCATGGGGACTGGTTCAGGTGATGGTGTCAGAAACAAAAGTGGCTTCCATCGCCGGGATTCAAAACTTTGGTAGTTTTGTCTTTGCTTCCTTTGCTCCGATCGTAACCGGCTGGGTGGTGGATACCACGCACTCGTTTAATCTGGCGCTGGTTATCGCGGCCTGTGTGACCTTCACTGGTGCGCTGTGTTACTTCTTTATCGTCAAAGATCGCATTGAGTAAGTATTGCAGCCTGGCCCTCCGCTGGAGGGTCGGAAGAAATAAAAAAAAAGCGGATCCTGGAGATCCGCAAAAGTTCACGTTGGCTTTAGTTATTCGAGTTGAGAAACTCTCGAAACGGGCAGTGACTTCAAGGGTTAAAGAGGTGCCGCTCCGTTTCTGTGAGCAATTATCAGTCAGAATGCTTGATAGGGATAATCGTTCGTTGCTATGCTACCTATCGCCATGAACTATCGTGGCGATGGAGGATGGATAATGAATATTCGTGATCTTGAGTACCTGGTGGCACTGGCCGAACACCGCCATTTTCGGCGTGCGGCAGATTCCTGCCACGTTAGCCAGCCGACGCTTAGCGGGCAAATTCGTAAGCTGGAAGATGAGCTGGGCGTGATGCTGCTGGAGCGAACCAGCCGTAAAGTGTTATTCACCCAGGCGGGAATGCTGCTGGTGGATCAGGCGCGTACCGTGCTGCGTGAGGTGAAAGTCCTTAAAGAGATGGCAAGCCAGCAGGGCGAGACCATGTCCGGGCCGCTGCACATTGGTTTGATTCCCACGGTCGGGCCTTACCTGCTACCGCATATTATCCCGATGCTGCACCAGACCTTTCCAAAGCTGGAAATGTATCTGCATGAAGCGCAGACCCACCAGTTACTGGCGCAACTGGACAGTGGCAAACTCGATTGCGTGATCCTCGCGCTGGTGAAAGAAAGCGAAGCATTCATTGAAGTGCCGTTGTTTGATGAGCCAATGTTGTTGGCTATCTATGAAGATCACCCGTGGGCGAACCGCGAATGCGTACCGATGGCCGATCTGGCAGGGGAAAAACTGCTGATGCTGGAAGATGGTCACTGTCTGCGCGATCAGGCGATGGGCTTCTGCTTTGAAGCCGGGGCGGATGAAGATACACATTTCCGCGCCACCAGTCTGGAGACGCTGCGCAACATGGTGGCGGCAGGTAGCGGGATCACTTTACTGCCTGCGCTGGCTGTACCGCCAGAGCGCAAACGCGATGGCGTTGTTTATCTGCCGTGCATTAAGCCGGAACCACGCCGCACTATTGGCCTGGTATATCGTCCTGGCTCACCGCTGCGTAGTCGTTATGAACAACTGGCAGAGGCCATCCGCGCAAGAATGGATGGCCATTTCGATAAAGCGTTAAAACAGGCGGTTTAATCCGTTTAGTGCCGCTACCCGATAGGCTTCCGCCATGGTCGGGTAGTTAAAGGTGGTGTTAACGAAGTACTCAATGGTGTTGCCGCCACCTTTCTGTTCCATAATCGCCTGACCGATATGAATAATTTCGGCAGCGCGCTCGCCAAAGCAATGAATCCCAAGAATCTCTTTTGTTTCCCGATGGAATAAGATTTTCAGCGTACCCACGTTCATGCCAACGATTTGCGCTCGCGCCAGATGTTTGAACTGGGCGCGACCCACTTCATACGGCACTTTCATCGCGGTCAGTTGCTGTTCGGTTTTACCGACTGAGCTGATTTCCGGGATGGTGTAGATGCCGGTAGGGATATCTTCAATCAGATGCGCGGTGGCTTCACCTTTCACCAGCGCCTGTGCGGCGATGCGCCCCTGGTCATAGGCCGCCGACGCCAGGCTCGGATAACCAATCACGTCGCCCACGGCATAAACATGCGGCTGTGCGGTTTGATACATGCTATTGACCTTAAGCTGGCCACGACTGTCAGTTTCCAGACCAATATTATGCAGCGCCAGCGAATCGGTATTACCGGTGCGGCCGTTGGCATAGAGCAGGCAGTCGGCTTTTAGTTTCTTGCCTGATTTCAGGTGCATGATTACGCCGTCGTCACAACCTTCAATCTTCTCGTATTCTTCGTTGTGACGAATTACCACACCGCTGTTCCAGAAGTGGTACGAGAGAGAATCTGACATCTCTTGATCAAGAAACGCCAACAAACGATCGCGGGTGTTGATCAGATCCACTTTCACATCCATTCCACGGAAGATCGATGCGTATTCGCAGCCGATCACTCCGGCACCGTAGATAAGCACGTGGCGTGGTTCGTGATGCATGCTAAGAATTGAGTCGCTGTCGTAAATGCGCGGATGGGTAAAATCAACGTCCGCCGGATGATATGGACGAGAGCCGCAGGCAATAACAAATTTTTCTGCGGTCAGCGTTTCGACCGTGCCGTCCGGGCAATCAAGCGCCAGCGTGTGCTCGTCAACAAAGCGAGCGTTCCCCTGCAATATTTCGCAGTGATTACGTTCGTAAAATCCCTGACGCATACGTGTTTGTTGATTAATCACGTTATCGGCATGGTTAAGGATATCGGCAAAAGAAGAGCGGAGCAGTCGCGAATGGTCGCTGTAAAGTGGGTTTTGATTGAATTCTATAATGCGGCTGACGGCGTGACGGAGAGCTTTCGACGGGATGGTGCCCCAGTGGGTGCAACCGCCGCCAACATTTTGATAACGCTCGATAACTGCGACGCGCGCACCTTGCTTAACCAGACCCATTGCAGCGCCTTCGCCGCCGGGGCCGGAACCTATTACTATGGCATCGTAATCGTAGGAATGTGGCATGGTAGGGCTTACCTGTTCTTATACATAAAAGCAACAGAATGGTAACATTTTATCGCGGGTAAGCCAATTGATCCCCGTCATTTATCTGGCTATATCGTGAGCGGCCTTTGCTTTGTCTTCCTCCTTCTTATTTTATTTATTCACTATTAATCGCTTTTTCTTGTGACTGGCAGTTTTATCTTGATGAAGTGTGCTTTTTTGTTATTGTCTTTGTGAAATTTTCTTATAAAACAAATATATAAATATTTTATATTGATGGGGTATTTGTATTTATACCATCAATAAAATCCGTCAATTAGCCTGTTTATCTATAAATAAGGGAATAGCAGATGATCGAACACTATATTCGTGGGTTTGAGGAAGAACTGCGCGAGATTCGCCATCAGATCCATGAAAACCCGGAGCTGGGGTTACAGGAGTTTCAAACCAGTGCGTTGGTAGCAGAAAAGCTGCGCCAGTGGGGCTATGAGGTAGAGCAAGGGCTGGCGACGACCGGCGTGGTTGCCACCTTAAAAGTGGGCGACGGAGAGAAAAGTATTGGTTTGCGGGCGGATATGGATGCGTTACCGATTTATGAAAATAGCGGCAAACCCTGGTCCAGCAAACAACCTGGTTTGATGCACGCCTGTGGGCATGACGGGCATACCACAATATTGCTGGGTGCCGCGCGCTATCTTGCCGAAACCCGCCGCTTTAACGGCACGTTGCGTCTCATCTTCCAGCCAGCTGAAGAGATGATCAACGGCGGTGAGATTATGGTTAAAGAAGGTCTTTTTGACCGTTTCCCCTGCGATGTGATTTTCGGTATGCACAATATGCCGGGTCTGCCGGTTGGCAAGTTTTACTTTCAGCCAGGGGCGCTGATGGCGTCAATGGATCAGTTCCACATTACGGTTCGTGGCTGTGGTGGACATGGTGCGATTCCCCACAAAGCCATCGACCCGGTGCTGGTCGCGGCACATATCACCACCGCATTACAAAGTATTGTGTCGCGCAATGTCGATCCGCTGGAAGCGGCGGTCATTACCGTCGGCAGCATTGTTGCGGGTGAGGCCGCTAACGTCATTCCAGATAGTGCCGAGATGAAAATCAGCGTCCGCTCGCTTAGCCGTGAAACCCGGCAACTTCTTCTGACCCGTATTCCTGCTCTGGCACAAGCCCAGGCCGTCAGCTTTGGCGCTACGGCTGATGTGACGCATGTTAACGGCACTCCGGTATTAGTGAATGATGAGGCGATGGCGAGATTTGCCTGCCAGGTGGCCTGCGAAACGTTTGGTGAAGACAGGGCGGAGTTTGGCATCAAGCCTCTGATGGGCAGTGAAGACTTCTCTTTCATGCTGGAGGCCCAGCCAAAAGGCGCTTTCCTGTTGTTCGGTAATGGTGATGTCGGGGAAGGTTCCTGCATGGTGCATAACCCCGGGTACGACTTCAACGATGCAAGTCTGGTGCCGGCAAGTAGCTACTGGGGCGCGCTGGTGGAAGCCTGGTTGCAATAAATAAAACAACACACAACAACACTTTCTGGCAAGGAATATGGAATGACGGCGATCGTAAATGAATCGGTGGGCGTAAAGAAAAAGCCCAGCGGTAAGCGGGTGATTTTTGCCTCGGCGTTTGGCAATGCGCTCGAATTTTTTGATTTTGGCGTTTACAACTTTTTTGTGGTCTATATCAGTACACTTTTCTTTCCTCCCAGTGCCGATCATAACGTTGCGCTGTTACTGGCATTTGCGACTTTTGGCGTGAGCTTTTTTATGCGCCCGCTTGGTGGGATTATCGTTGGCGCCTGGGCCGATCGTTTCGGACGCAAACCCGCGATGGTGTTCACCATTGCCCTGATGAGCCTCGGTACGCTGATGATCGGCATCGGGCCGACCTATGCGACGGCGGGATATTGGGGAACCGCGACGCTGGTGCTGGCGCGTCTGATCCAGGGCGTTGCGGCAGGTGGTGAAGTCGGCGCCTCAATGTCTTTGCTGGTTGAGTCTGCGCCGGCAAATCGTCGCGGCTTTTACAGCAGTTGGTCGCTGGCGACCCAGGGGCTGGCAACGACCTTTGGTGGCATCGTCGCTTTAGGGTTGAGTGCATGGCTGCCGTTTGCCACAGGTTCAGAGACCGTAATGGCGGAATGGGGCTGGCGAGTGCCGTTTTTTATTGGTGTGCTGTTAGCACCCATCGGTTGCTGGCTGCGCCTGAGTCTGGAAAATGATGCGCCTGAAGTGGCGAATAAGAAGAGTGCTGCTGCCAGCGAAAGTACGTTTTCCCTGCTTCTGCAACATAAAGCGACTCTCGCTAACGGTGTTTTACTCGCGATTGGCAGTACGGTAGCAACCTATATCTCCCTCTTTTACTACGGCACCTGGGCGGCGAAGTATCTGGCGATGCCTCAACATTATTCTCATGCAGCGATGTTACTGGCGGGCGTTATTACTTTTGTGGGGGCGCTGCTGGTGGGGATGCTGTGTGATTCGGTCGGGCGTAAAAAGCTGATTTTAATCTCCTGTGTGATGGTGCTTCTCTGTAGCTGGCCTTCGTTCTGGCTGTTGGTGAATTACCCAAGCCCAGGCATGTTGCTGACGGTGGTTTTCGTGATGGTCAGCTTTACTACGCTTGGCGGTGTGCCGGTAATGTTGTTGATTTCCGAACTATTGCCGAAACGGATCCGGGCATTGGGCTTCGCGCTGGTTTATAGCATTGGTGTGGCAATTTTTGGTGGTTTTGCACAATATTTCGCCACGCAATCTATCGTGTTACTGGAGAGTCTGACGGCTCCGGCGTGGTATCTGGGCTGCGGCACGTTGCTGTCGATGCTGGCGTTGTTGTTTGTGAAAGAACCAGCCAAAGAGCTGCAGTAAATGTGTTTTATTGCGTTACCGTTCATTCACAACACTGGAGCAATCCAGTATGTTCATTCTCTGGTATAGTGCCAGCAGTACTTTTGGCAAGGATTCAGACATTGTGATGGGCGTAAGAGCGCAACAAAAAGAAAAAACCCGCCGTTCGCTGGTGGAAGCCGCATTTAGCCAATTAAGTGCTGAACGCAGCTTCGCCAGCCTGAGTTTGCGTGAAGTGGCGCGAGAAGCGGGCATTGCTCCCACCTCTTTTTACCGGCATTTCCGCGACGTAGACGAACTTGGTCTGACCATGGTTGATGAGAGCGGTTTGATGCTGCGCCAACTCATGCGCCAGGCGCGTCAGCGTATTGCCAAAGGCGGGAGTGTGATCCGTACCTCGGTCTCCACATTTATGGAGTTCATCGGTAATAATCCGAACGCCTTCCGGTTATTATTGCGGGAACGCTCCGGCACTTCCGCTGCGTTTCGTGCCGCCGTTGCGCGTGAAATTCAGCACTTCATTGCGGAACTTGCGGACTATCTGGAACTCGAAAACCACATGCCTCGTGCGTTTACTGAAGCGCAAGCCGAAGCAATGGTGACGATTGTCTTCAGTGCGGGTGCCGAGGCGTTGGACGTTGGCGTCGAACAACGTCGGCAATTAGAAGAGCGACTGGTACTGCAACTGCGAATGATTTCGAAAGGGGCTTATTACTGGTATCGCCGTGAACAAGAGAAAACCGCAACTATTCCGGGAAATGTGAAGGACGAGTAATGAAACAAGCAAATCAAGATAGAGGTACGCTGCTGCTGGCGTTGGTTGCTGGCTTATCGATCAATGGTACGTTTGCGGCGCTGTTTAGCTCCATTGTGCCATTTTCTGTATTCCCGATTATTTCTCTGGTGCTGACGGTTTACTGCCTGCATCAACGTTATCTTAATCGCACCATGCCGGTAGGCTTGCCGGGGCTGGCTGCCGCCTGTTTTATTCTCGGCGTTCTGCTGTACAGCACGGTGGTTCGTGCGGAATATCCGGATATCGGTTCTAACTTCTTCCCGGCAGTGCTGTCCGTCATTATGGTGTTCTGGATTGGCGCGAAGATGCGTAACCGTAAGCAGGAAGTTGCTGAGTAATCAGTAACATGCCGGATGCTGGCGCATCCGGCATGGGTTTTACTTCGCCGTCAGTAACACGCCGCACTCCATATGGTGCGTGTAGGGGAACTGATCAAACAGAGCCAGACGTTCAACTTTGTGCGTCTGGTTTAATGTTTCCAGATTCTTGCATAACGTTTCCGGGTTGCAGGAGATGTACAAAATACGCGGATACGCCTGCACCATTTTCTCGGTTTCACTGTCCAGACCGCTGCGCGGCGGATCGACAAAAATGGTTTCGCACTGATAACTCTTTAAATCGATCCCTTGCAGGCGGTTAAACTCGCGCACACCATTCATCGCTTGGGTAAACTCTTCCGCCGCCATACGAATAATTTGTACGTTATCAATATGGTTAGCAGCAATATTGTATTGCGCGGCAGCGACCGATGGCTTAGCGATTTCGGTAGCTAATACTCGATCAAAATTGCGCGCCAGAGCTAATGAAAAATTACCGTTGCCGCAGTACAGCTCCAGTAAATCACCTTTTGAACCTTTGGTTACATCCAGCGCCCATTCCAGCATCTGAATATTCATCGCCGCGTTCGGCTGAGTGAAGCTGTTCTCCACCTGACGGTAGATCATCTCTTTCCCTGCAACCGGCAGACGTTCGTCGATGTAATCTTGATCCAACTCGATTTTGGTTTTCGTTGCCCGACCAATCAGATGCACATTCAGATTCTGCGCTCGCAGTGCATCGCGCAGGGCTTCTGCCTGCTGGCGCCACTCGTCATCCAGCTTTTTATGGTACAGCAGGGAAACCACCGCCTGATTGCTCAGCGTGGTGAGGTAATCAATCTGGAACAACTTGTGGCGCAGAACGGGATTATTGCGCACACCCGCAATCATCGCGCCCATCAACTGGTTGATAAGTTCACTGGCGGCGGGGAAGCTATCCACGCGGATGCGGCTTTTGGTTTGTTGATCGAAAATGATGTGATACAGGTCATCGCCATCGTGCCAGATGCGGAACTCTGCACGCATCCGGTAATGACTGACCGGCGAGCGAAACACTTCCGGAACCAGGTCAGAAAACGGCGCCATCATACTTTGCAAACGTACCACTTTTTCGGCTAACTGCGCTTCATACTGTTCTGTTGGAAGGTGTTCGGGGGTCATGATGTATCCTGAAAATGAAATGTACGCGGCGATTGTAGGGATTGCTCATCAGATGTCCAGATCTTGATAGATTCCTATTTGTGAGCTACGTCTGGACAGCAACTTGTTACAACCTGTAGCATCCACTCGCCGGTCCTGTGAGTTAATAGGGAATCCAGTGCGAATCTGGAGCTGACGCGCAGCGGTAAGGAAAGGTGCGATGATTGCGTAATGCGGACACTGCCATCCGGTGGGAAGTCATCATCTCTTTGTATCCTCAGATACCCCTCCAAGCCCGAAGACCTGCCGGCTAACGTCGCATCTGGTTCTCATCATCGCGTAATATTGGTGAAACCTGCGGCATCCTTCTTCTATTGTGGATGCTTTACAATGATTAAAAAAGCTTCGCTGCTGACGGCGTGTTCCGTCACAGCCTTTTCCGCTTGGGCACAGGATACTAGCCCGGATACTCTCGTCGTTACTGCTAACCGTTTTGAACAGCCGCGCAGCACTGTGCTTGCACCAACCACCGTTGTGACGCGTCAGGATATCGACCGCTGGCAGTCGACCTCGGTCAATGATGTGCTGCGCCGTCTCCCTGGTGTGGATATCACCCAAAACGGCGGTTCAGGTCAGCTCTCATCTATTTTTATTCGCGGTACAAATGCCAGTCATGTGTTGGTGTTAATTGATGGCGTCCGCCTGAATCTGGCAGGGGTGAGTGGTTCTGCCGACCTTAGCCAGTTCCCTATTGCGCTTGTCCAGCGTGTTGAATATATCCGTGGGCCGCGTTCCGCCGTATATGGTTCCGATGCAATAGGCGGGGTGGTGAATATCATCACGACGCGCGATGAACCCGGAACGGAAATTTCAGCAGGGTGGGGAAGCCATAGTTATCAGAACTATGATGTCTCTACGCAGCAACAACTGGGGGATAAGACACGAGTAACGTTGTTGGGCGATTATGCCCATACTCATGGTTATGATGTTGTCGCTTATGGCAATACCGGAACGCAAGCGCAGCCAGATAACGATGGTTTCTTAAGTAAAACGCTTTATGGCGCGCTGGAGCATAACTTTACTGATGCCTGGAGCGGCTTTGTGCGCGGCTATGGCTATGATAACCGTACCAATTATGACGCGTATTATTCTCCCGGCTCGCCGCTGCTCGATACTCGCAAACTCTATAGCCAAAGCTGGGATGCCGGGCTGCGCTATAACGGCGAACTGATTAAATCACAACTCATTACCAGCTATAGCCATAGCAAAGATTACAACTACGATCCCCATTATGGTCGTTATGATTCGTCCGCAACGCTTGATGAGATGAAGCAATACACCGTTCAGTGGGCAAACAATGTCATCGTTGGTCACGGTAGTATTGGTGCGGGTGTCGACTGGCAGAAACAGACTACGACGCCGGGTACAGGTTATGTTGAGGATGGATATGATCAACGTAATACCGGCATCTATCTGACCGGGCTGCAACAAGTCGGCGATTTTACCTTTGAAGGCGCAGCACGCAGCGACGATAACTCACAGTTTGGTCGTCATGGAACCTGGCAAACCAGCGTCGGTTGGGAATTCATCGAAGGTTATCGGTTTATCGCTTCTTATGGTACGTCGTACAAGGCACCTAATCTTGGGCAACTCTATGGCTTCTACGGTAATCCGGATCTGAACCCTGAGAAAAGCAAACAGTGGGAAGGGGCGTTTGAAGGCTTAACTGCTGGAGTGAACTGGCGTATTTCCGGATACCGTAACGATGTTAGTGACTTGATCGATTACGATGATCACACCCTCAAATACTACAACGAAGGGAAAGCGCGGATTAAGGGCGTCGAGGCGACCGCCAATTTTGATACCGGACCGCTGACGCATACGGTGAGTTATGATTATGTCGATGCGCGTAACGCGATTACCGACACGCCGTTGCTACGTCGCGCTAAACAGCAGGTGAAATATCAGCTCGACTGGCAACTGTATGACTTCGACTGGGGTATTACTTATCAGTATTTAGGCACTCGCTATGATAAGGATTACTCATCTTATCCTTATCAAACCGTTAAAATGGGCGGTGTGAGCTTGTGGGATCTTGCGGTTGCGTATCCGGTCACCTCTCATCTGACTGTTCGTGGTAAAATAGCCAACTTGTTCGACAAAGATTACGAGACAGTCTATGGCTACCAAACTGCAGGACGGGAATACACCTTGTCTGGCAGCTACACCTTCTGAACCACGTCCCACCGTGCTGGTGTTTGACTCCGGCGTCGGTGGGCTGTCGGTCTATGACGAGATCCGGCGTCTCTTACCGGATCTCCATTACATTTATGCTTTCGATAATGTCGCTTTCCCGTATGGCGAAAAAAGCGAAGCGTTTATTGTTGAGCGAGTGGTGGAAATTGTCACTGCGGTGCAAGAGCATTATCCCCTTGCACTGGCTGTGGTGGCCTGCAACACCGCCAGCACCGTTTCGCTTCCTGCATTACGCGAAAAGTTTGACTTCCCGGTTGTCGGTGTCGTGCCGGCGATTAAACCCGCAGCGCGTCTGACCGCTAATGGCATTGTTGGATTGCTGGCAACTCGCGGAACAGTTAAACGTTCTTATACCCATGAACTGATTGCGCGTTTCGCCAATGAATGTCAGATAGAAATGCTCGGATCGGCAGAGATGGTTGAGCTGGCTGAAGCGAAACTGCATGGCGACGAAGTTTCTCTGGATGCGCTAAAGCGTATCTTGCGTCCGTGGTTAAGAATGAAAGAGCCACCAGATACTGTTGTTCTAGGGTGTACTCATTTCCCTCTATTACGAGAAGAACTGTTACAGGTGCTACCAGAGGGAACACGGCTGGTAGATTCTGGCGCAGCAATTGCCCGCCGAACGGCCTGGTTGTTAGAACATGAAGCCCCGGATGCAAAATCTGCCGATGCGAATGTTGCCTTTTGTATGGCAATGACGCCGGAAGCAGAACAATTATTGCCCGTTTTACAGCGTTACGGTTTCAAAACGCTCGAAAAACTGGCAGTTTCAGGCTGATTTGGTTGAATGTTGCGCATTCGGAAAATTATTTTAAATTTCCTCTTGTCAGGCCGGAATAACTCCCTATAATGCGCCACCACTGACACGGAACAACGGCAAACACGCCACCGGGTCAGCGGGATTCTCCTGAGAATTCCGGCAGAGAAAGCAAAAATAAATGCTTGACTCTGTAGCGGGAAAGCGTATTATGCACACCCCGCGCCGCTGAGAAAAAGCGAAGCGGCACTGCTCTTTAACAATTTATCAGACAATCTGTGTGGGCACTCGAAGATACGGATTCTTAACGTCGCAAGACGATAAATGAATACCAAGTCTCAAGAGTGAACACGTAATTCATTACGAAGTTTAATTCTTTGAGCATCAAACTTT
>NZ_SZVK01000160.1:0-231 GCF_005280595.1 Escherichia sp. MR
TCACCGCAGGCAGCAACGCAACGCCCCTCAGGACGGCTGGAAATCAACGCCAAAGTCTGGTTTTTGCATTTTTTGTTGAAGTGAGTGAGAAATTTTTCAGCTGAAGAGTAATCATCTTGATGGGGTTTGTAGTCAACATTCTGATAAATATCATTAATATATTGTGCAGCAATGTGTCGGCATACTATACGGTTTTGGGGTCGCCCCGGAAAATAACATTGACCATTAAGC
>NZ_SZVK01000161.1:0-221 GCF_005280595.1 Escherichia sp. MR
GGGTGACAGCAGGCTCATAAGACGCCCCAGCGTCGCCATAGTGCGTTCACCGAATACGTGCGCAACAACCGTCTTCCGGAGCCTGTCATACGCGTAAAACAGCCAGCGCTGGCGCGATTTAGCCCCGACATAGCCCCACTGTTCGTCCATTTCCGCGCAGACGATGACGTCACTGCCCGGCTGTATGCGCGAGGTTACCGACTGCGGCCTGAGTTTTTTAA
>NZ_SZVK01000162.1:0-221 GCF_005280595.1 Escherichia sp. MR
GGTGGAGCTGCATGACAAAGTCATCGGGCATTATCTGAACATAAAACACTATCAATAAGTTAGAGTCATTACCCTCCCGCAATTACAGCGTGAAGATGGATGGCATCAGCGATGAAATCATCGGCACGCGTAACATCGGCGAGTTAAAAGTTGGGGTGGAAGGTCAGCTTAATCCACGTCTGCAACTGTGGGGCAACGTCGCCCAGCAGTTGGGGGACAAC
>NZ_SZVK01000163.1:0-218 GCF_005280595.1 Escherichia sp. MR
ATGTAGTGTCGGGCAGGTAAGGTCTTTTCTCCTCACCTTAAAGAAGCCAGGAGGAAAATAGGGCGAGGAATTGTTTTTAGCCTGAGGGAGTACAGACAGCGCCGAACGGTTCCCTCTCCCCGGAGGGGCGAGGGAGAAAAGGTGAGGGAGACAATGTAGTGTCGGGCAGGTAAGGTCTTTTCTCCTCACCTTAAAGAAGCCAGGAGGAAAATAGGGCG
>NZ_SZVK01000164.1:0-207 GCF_005280595.1 Escherichia sp. MR
GTAGCTCAGCTGGATAGAGTACTCGGCTACGAACCGAGCGGTCGGAGGTTCGAATCCTCCCGGATGCACCATCTCTTGCTTGATATGGCTTTAGTAGCGGTATCAAAAAATCTGCAGTAAAGTAAGTTTTCCGATGCATCCGTAGCTCAGCTGGATAGAGTACTCGGCTACGAACCGAGCGGTCGGAGGTTCGAATCCTCCCGGATG
>NZ_SZVK01000165.1:0-206 GCF_005280595.1 Escherichia sp. MR
GTATCGGCCTGGCTGCGTTGTCCGGCCTGCCAGAGATCCTGCGAAAGCCGGTAAGTAATCCACACACTGCCGGGATCCAGCGCCAGTCGCTGGCGCTGAAGTGCTGCCGCCTGCGCCCATTTGCCCTGGTTTTCCAGTGCCTCTGCCTGCTGTGATAAACGCGTGTTTTGCAGGCTGCGTTCGATGTCATCAACGCTGCGCCGCTG
>NZ_SZVK01000166.1:0-203 GCF_005280595.1 Escherichia sp. MR
TCGTCCGGGCGACCTGTACAGATGAACTCATACGGTCCCAGTTTAGCGATTTCATCCGCCAGGTAAGTGGCGACCTGGTAAGAGGCGTTCTGTACTTTGGTGTAGCCTTCGCGACCAAGGCGCAGGAATTCATAGTATTGCGCAATCACCTGACCGGCAGGGCGAGAGAAGTTGATGGCGAAAGTCCCGATTTGCCCGCCAAG